>PHAF01000004.1 GCA_002841605.1 Firmicutes bacterium HGW-Firmicutes-10
GTACAAGCAAACAAATTCTCGAAGAGCGCAGTGGAAGTGATTGAGCAGGCAGGCGGAAAAGTTGAGGTAATTTAAGCATGATCAAAATGTTCATCGACTTATTTAAAAACCGAGACATCCGCAACCGCATCCTATTTACATTAGCGATAATGTTCGTATTCCGTTTGGGTGCCGGCATACCGGCTCCGATGGTTGATACCGGGAAGTTGTTAGCTGGGATCTCTGATGATTCCATCTTAGGTATGATGAACCTGTTGGGCGGTGGAGCACTACAAGAATTCTCAGTCTTAGCCATGGGTGTGGGTCCGTATATTACGGCATCCATTATCATTCAGCTACTAGCCATGGATGTAATTCCGCAATTGACCGAAATGGCCAAGTCCGGAGCTCAAGGAAAAATGAAAATGGACAAAATCACTCGCTATGTTGCTGTGGTCTTGGCTTTCCTTCAATCCTTTACCATGACTTATGCATTTGATATTTCCTATGGTATATTGGTCAATGATTCATTGGCGGTATATTTCTATGTATCCATAGTTCTTACAGCCGGAACCATGTTCTTGCTTTGGCTTGCCGACCGGATTTCCGCGTACGGCATTGGCAACGGTGTATCGATGATTATCTTCGGTGGCATCGTGTCGAATATTCCGTTTAGATTTTCTCAGGCATTTCAGTCGTTGGTGGATACCAGCAGCAATGCTGCGTTGTTTGCCGGTGTATTGAACTTTGCTTTATTTGTAGCTATGTATTTAGCCATCATCATTCTGGTCATCTTCATGCAGAATGCTGTCCGCAAAATTCCGATCCAGTACACATCGTCTTCGATGCGTCAGGGGAAAAACGATATTACGTACTTGCCGTTGAAAATCAACTCTGCAAGCGTAATTCCGGTTATCTTTGCTTCAGCAGTCATGACAGCGCCGGTAACAGTGTTGAGCTTCTTCCCGCAAGGGGATTTCTATTCAATGCTTGCTGATATTCTGAATTTCCAAAAACCGTTGGGATTGTCGATTTATGTAGTCTTGATCATTCTGTTTACCTTCTTCTATACCGGACTGCAAGTCGATCCGGAAAAGATTTCGGAAAATCTGAGTAAATCAGGTACGTACATTCCGGGAATCCGTCCGGGTACGGAAACAAAAGAGTACTTAGGAAAAGTATTGAATCGGATTACTGTATTAGGTGCCTTATTCTTAGCGTTTATCGCTGCACTACCGTATATTTTGCCGATGATTTCCAATTTGCCGACCTCTGTGTCGGTGGGTGGTACCGGTATTATCATCGTGGTCGGTGTTGCGATGGAAACCATGAAGGACTTACAAGGAAAGTTGACGCAAAAATCTTATCGCGGATTTAATTCGCGTTAGAAAGGAGCGGCCATGAATATACTGATTATGGGTGCTGCCGGAAGTGGCAAGGGAACGATGGCTCAGAAAATCGTGGAAACATTCAATGTTCCACACATTTCTACGGGCAATATGTTTCGCGAAGCCATGGCGGCGGGCACTGAATTAGGAAGACTGGCACAACATTACATCAATCACGGCATGCTCGTTCCCGATCAGGTCACCATTGACATGATTCGTGAACGGCTGCTGCGAGACGATTGTAAGAAGGGTTATCTGCTTGACGGATTTCCCAGAACCTTGGCTCAGGCTTTAGCTTTGGAAGAGATTGTTATTTCTATCGACAAGCCGATTCAAATCGTTTTGAATCTGTCAGTCGAAATCGACGTGCTTTCAGCTCGGGTGACCGGGCGGCGCGTTTGCGAAAATTGCAAAACCATCTATCATATCAAGTTTCAACCACCTACTGTGGAAGGAATTTGCGATGTGTGTGGCGGTCATTTGCAGCATCGCAGTGATGACACGCTTGAACAACTGACAGTTCGGTTGAGAGAGCATGTCTTACTGACCAAGCCGGTACTCGACCACTATGCGGGCGAGGGTTTGGTCCAATATATCGATGCCACCCAGGAAATTGATGAGGTGTGGCAGGACATTAAGAAAGCACTGGAGAACGTTCGATGATTTCAAGCAAATCAAACAGAGAAATCGAGCTGATGCGTCAGGCCGGCAGAATCGTTGCCCTGGCACATCAAGAAGTCGCCAAATTCATCGTTGCGGGTGTCACTACGAAGAAACTAGATGAAATCGTAGAGAAAGTCATTCGTGATCATGATGCGACCCCTTCTTTTAAGGGTTACGGCGGGTTTCCGGCTTCGATCTGTGCATCAATCAACGATACGCTGGTACACGGGATTCCCGATAACACAGTGCTCAAAAGCGGAGATATCATCTCAATCGATATCGGTGCTTGCTATAAAGGTTACCATGGAGATAGTGCCTGGACTTATGCGGTCGGACAAATCTCTAAGGAAGCCGCTTCTCTGATGGAAGTGACGAAAGAATCGTTGTTCGTCGGATTGGCAAAAGTTAAGCCCGGAAATCGCCTCGGCGATATATCCAACGCGATAGGCGAATACGTCTTCTCGTTTGGATACAGTGTTCCACTTGAATATGCCGGACATGGCATTGGAAGTGCTCTTCATGAAGAGCCCTCCATACCTAATTTCGGACAAGCGGGACGAGGCGTTGTATTAAAGGAAGGCATGACCCTGGCCATTGAACCGATGGTTCACCGAGGGAAGCCATTTACAAAAGTGCTTGCTGATGACTGGACGGTCAAGACCAAAGATGGTTCATTAGCGGCGCATTATGAGCATACCATTGTGATTACTGCGCAAGGGTACGAAATACTTACAACCCTGTGATCAAAGGAGGAATTTGCCTATATGGGAAAACAAGATGTCATTGAGATCGATGGAATCGTTGAAGAAACGTTGCCATCCGCTATGTTTAAGGTGAAGTTAGCTAACGGGCACGAAATATTAGCCCACGTTTCTGGTAAAATCCGCATGCATTACATCCGCATTTTACCAGGTGACCGTGTGACCGTTGAGATTTCGCCTTACGATTTAACACGTGGGCGCATTACATTCAGACATAAATAGTCTATAGGAGGGACACGCATGAAAGTAAGACCATCAGTCAAACCCATATGCGATAAGTGCCGTGTCATTAAGCGTAACGGACGCGTAATGATTATTTGTGAAAACCCTAAACACAAACAACGTCAAGGAAACTAGGAGGAAACACACACATGGCACGTATTGCTGGAGTAGATATTCCGCGCGATAAGCGCGTAGTCGTATCATTAACCTATATTTTTGGTATTGGTCGTCCAATTTCTGAAAAAGTTTTGGCCGCTACCGGTATCAGCGAAGATACGCGGGTTAAAGATTTAACCGAAGAACAAGTCAACTCAATCCGTAAAGAAGTTGAATCGTTCAAACTTGAAGGAGATTTACGCCGTGAAGTTTCATTAAACATCAAACGTTTGATGGAAATCGGCAGTTACCGCGGTATGCGGCACCGTAAAGGGTTGCCGGTTCGTGGTCAACGCACAAAAACAAATGCTCGTACTCGCAAAGGTCCGCGTCGTACAGTAGCAAATAAGAAGAAATAGGCGATAGGAGGAAATAAAATGGCAAAAGCTCAAACAAAAGCAAGCGCTGCGCGTAAGCGTCGCGTTCGCAAGAATATAGCTCGTGGAGTTGCTCATATTCACTCCACATTTAACAACACTATCGTTACTATTACTGATGAAAAAGGTAACGTATTGGCATGGTCGTCTGCTGGTGCATTGGGGTATAAGGGTTCTCGTAAATCCACTCCTTTTGCTGCTCAGTTGGCTTCCGAAGCTGCCGCAAAGGCAGCGATGGACCATGGTATGAAGGTTGTTGAAGTAAATGTTAAAGGTCCAGGACCAGGACGTGAAGCTGCTGTACGCGCATTGCAAACCGCAGGATTGGAAATCAATGTCATCAACGACGTAACTCCGATTCCGCATAATGGTTGCCGTCCGCCGAAACGGCCTCGTGGTTAGTCAACCCGCAAAAAGGAGGAACTAGTAAATGCAAAAATTCGAACGTGCTAAAATTGACGTGAGAGAATACTTAGAATCTGATCACTACGGTAAATTTGTCGTTGAACCGTTTGAGAGAGGTTTTGGAACAACGATTGGAAATGCACTTAGACGTGTTTTACTCTCCTCTTTACCCGGAGCCGCGGTCTATTCCATCAAGATCGACAAAGTTTATCATGAATTTACGTCGATTCCCGGTGTGGAAGAAGATGTTACATCAATTATTTTAAATATTAAAGATTTGGTTATGACCATTGCGGATGATGAAGTTTATACTCTGCGGATCGCTGAAAAGGGTCCGAAGGTCATTACCGCCAATGACATAATTTGTCCGACCAACGTTGAAATCTTGAATAAAAATCAAGTAATTGCTACGTTGGAAGAAGGTGGTGTTCTGGAAATGGAACTTAAAGCTCGTGTGGGTCGCGGATATGTCAGCGCTGATACGAACAAAGGTCTTTATCAAGGTTCATCGCAAGGTATCGGTACCATTTATACCGATTCGATTTATACCCCGATTGAAAAAGTATCGTATGCCGTTGAGCCGACTCGCGTTGGTCAAGACACGAAATACGACCGTCTCATTATGGAAGTTTGGACCAATGGTTCAATCACTCCGCAAATGTCTCTGGCTTTGGCAGCTAAAATCCTTGATGATCATTTACAATTGTTCATGAACATTCAAGACACGGTATCCGCTTTGGATTCCGTAATGAAAGATGCCAATGGTGAAGTGGTTAATAAGGGCTTGATCATGATGATCGAAGATCTCGATTTGTCAGTCCGCTCATACAACTGCTTAAAACGTGCCGGAATTCAAACGGTCGAAGAGTTGACGACTCGCACAGAAGACGAAATGATGCGCGTACGTAATTTGGGTAAAAAGTCGTTGAAAGAAGTTAAAGACAAATTGTATGAATTGGGTCTTGGCTTCAAATCTTTTGAGTAACAGTAAAGGAGGAAGAACCTTATGTGGAATCGTAAATTAGGACGTACGGCTGATCACCGCAAAGCTTTACTACGTAACATGGCTACCAGCGTTATCGTACATGGTAAAATTGAAACAACCGAAAAGAAAGCGATGGAACTTCGTTCAGTCGTGGATGAGTTGATCACTCTTGCTAAGCGTGGAGATTTGCATGCACGTCGCCAAGCAGCAAGACTTATGTTTAATGTGGTTGCTGATGAAAAAACCGGCCAATTAGCCCTTCAAAAATTATTTGATGAAATTGGTCCGAAATATCAAAGTCGTCAAGGTGGGTATACCCGTGTGTTGAAAACAACTCAACGTCGCGGTGATGCTGCTCCGATGGCCATCATTGAATTAGTTTAAAGCGGAGAAATCCGCTTTTTTCCTATGAAAGAACAACTTAAGCAAATCAAACAAAAAGCATTGAATGACCAAATTCCGATTATGAGCGATGATTCGATTGACTATATCATTGCTAATCTTCAGAAATATCAATGTAAATCAATATTGGAAGTCGGCACGGCCGTCGGTTTTTCTGCACTTTCATTTGCTTGTTCGATTACGGATTTGAAAATTATAACAATCGAACGAGACCGATCAAGATATGAAGAGGCTGTCCGAAATATTGAAATGCTGGAGTTCAAGCATCGAATAAACGCTGTTTTTACGGATGCACTAGAATTTGCGTGCACCGAAATGGTTGATGCCTTAATCATTGACGCAGCGAAAGCACAGAACAAGACATTCTTCGATCGTTTTTTTCCATTTGTAAAACCACGAGGCATCGTAATCGTGGATAATTTGGATTTTCATGGGCACAATGAAAATGTCGGACTATTGACCGATCGACGGAATTTGCGTCAAATGGTCAATAAAATCAGAGCATTTGAAGACTATATCAATATTCGTAAGGATCTAGAGGTAGAGCGAGTTTCTATCGGCGATGGTATGATGATGATCCGACGAATCGGTCATTCTTTTAATTTTATTGAGTAGTGTGCTATACTTAATATACATAGAAAAGGAGAATTAAATCATGGAACTCCCGTTAACCCTGAACTTCGTGTTATTGGAATCGGTTGTCTTGTATTTCTTCTTTTTAGCACCGATTTTGGCTTGCATCTACATGTATGACAAAATGAATCCTCAACTACTAACTAAACTAAACGTTGATATTTCTAAAGTCATGCATTTTTCCATTTTTGTATATTCGTTTTTCTATTTGATAGCATGGGTCGTATGACATTGAACGAAAGGGAGGGATATGCATGAAGAAATTGATTGGCATAGTAATTGCGGCAGCCGCAGGAGCAGTTGTAGCATTATTACTTAAGAAACAAGAACAGACAAAAGAGAAACCCCATTTTGTAGAAATCGAAGATGATTCTCCGAAAATTTCTAAAATCTCAAATTTGACTGCTCAAGTTGAGGATGTTGTCGAACGTGTTGTAACCAAAGTTGAAGAAGTAATCGAAAAGGTTACAGAATCTGTTCAGGAAGCTGTAGAAAAAGCAGAAAAAGCAACAGAAGATGCTTTGGAAAAATCAGCTGAAATCGTCGAAGAGGTCACGGAAACGGTTGAAGAAACAGTGGAAGAAGTCGTCGACAAGGTTGAAGAGACCGTTGAAACAACGGAAGAGATCGTCGAAGAGGTCACGGAAACGGTTGAAGAAACAGTGGAAGAAGTCGTAGAAAAAGCGGAAGAGACCGTTGAATCTGCCGAAGAAATCGTCGAAGAAGTTGCTGAAGCGGTTGAAGAGAAGATAGAAGAGGTTGAAGTGGAAGTCGAAGAGTCGGTTGAAGAAATCGTTGAAGAGGATGTTGAAGAACCCGAAGAGCTCGAGGAACTCGAAGAGCTAGAGGAACTTGATGAACTCGATGATTTCGACGAAGAACCTGAACCAGAAAAACCTTTGCGATTAGATGAAAAACTGGCCATTGATTTACGTAGCAAAGCCGGAAGAGCAACCGTGAAGATTTATCATGCCTGCGTATTTCATGATCAAAATCCTTTATTTATTGCTGTTAAAGAAGCCAAACGCAGAGAGTATACATTAGAAGAAGTAACCCCCGATTTTAAAGTGAAACTGGCTAAAGTATTGTCCAACGATTTCGATGTTTTATATGCGAGCATCTTGGAGTTAGCTGTGATTCTTGAGAGCAACGGTGGCGAATATATCGGGTTTGAGATTGAATAATTGCATGCATTGTCTTTTATTTAATCAGCATGTATAATGATGTAGTTATGAGGTGTATAAGTGAAACATTTAGAAATTAAGAATCTGCGCTTTACCTACGATCAACAAACCGACGTTGTAAAAAACGTCAGTTTTCTTGTGAAAAAGGGTAGTTATACAAGCATTATAGGACACAATGGCAGTGGTAAATCGACGATCGCAAAACTGATCATCGGTTTGCTTGAAAAGAGCGATGGCGAGATCATTATCGACGGTATTCCTCTAAACGAAGACACCGTTAATCAAATACGCGGTAAAGTAGGTATCGTTTTTCAAAATCCTGACAACCAGTTCATTGGGTCAACCGTTCGTGACGACATTGCATTCGGTTTAGAGAACCATCAAGTTCCTCAGAAAGATATGGACGACATCATCACGCATTTTGCCAAAGAAGTCGGAATGTCAGAATATCTGGAAAATGAACCGACACGTTTGAGCGGTGGACAAAAGCAACGGGTAGCCATTGCCGGAGTACTTGCAATGAAACCCGATATATTGATACTGGACGAAGCTACAAGCATGTTGGACCCAAAGGGAAAAGAGGAAGTCAACTCACTCGTTGATGAAATTCATCGCGAGCACAATATGACTATTATTTCCATTACTCATGACATTGAAGAAGTCGTCAAGAGCGACTACGTATTTGTTATGAATGAAGGAGAGTTCGTCATGCAAGGAGAACCCAAAGATGTACTATTGCATGCTAAAACATTAATTGATATTGACTTGGATGTTCCATTCACTGTCAAGATGGCGCTAGCACTTAAGAAACACGGAGTCATTATTGATGAGCCGATGAATATGAAAAGGATGGTGGAACAATTATGCCAATTGCGTTTAAGCAAGTAAGCTATGAGTATTCACCAGGCACACCTTTTGCTTACGGTGCACTCAATGGTGTCGATGTTGAAATAACTGAAGGAAAAGTAACTGCGATCATCGGTGCGACCGGTAGCGGTAAATCAACCTTGATCCAACATCTTAATGCGTTACTATTGCCTTCTAAAGGCGAAGTTGAAGTACTTGACCGCACGATTGTGGCGGGTGTAAAACCGAAACAACTAAAAAGCCTGCGTCAGAATGTCGGGCTGGTTTTTCAGTTTCCGGAGTATCAGTTGTTTGAAGAAACCATTCTCAAAGATATCATCTTCGGACCGATCAATTTTGGCGTTGAACCGCAGGAAGCAGAACTTCGTTCTTTGCATGCGCTCAATGTCGTCGGTTTAGATGAGTCATACGCCGAAAAGTCGCCTCTTGATTTATCCGGTGGTCAGAAAAGACGGGTAGCGATTGCCGGTATTTTGGCAATAGACCCTTATGTTCTGGTTTTAGATGAGCCTACTGCAGGGCTTGATCCTCAAGGTTCAAAATCGATGATGAATTTATTTATGACCATGAATCGGAAGTATGGTAAGACCGTATTGATTGTCACACATGACATGGAACACGTTCTGACCTACTGTGATGAAGTCATCGTGGTAGATAAAGGGAAAGTAATATTGAAATCAGACGTAAGAAGTTTCTTTAAAGACGAATCCTTACTTGTTGAACTGAATATCTGCCCGCCAAAAGTCGTAGATATGCGCCGGCAACTTCAAAAAGCCGGTATGAAACTTCCGGATGATATTTTTGACATTGAATCCTTGGCGATGGCAATCGCAAAGGAGGTAAACGGTCATGAATAACATTGCATTGGGACGTTACATACCGCTAAACTCCATCATGCACAGAATGGATCCAAGGGCGAAAATACTGGCAATGCTCGGAATGCTTACCGCTATATTTATCCCGACGGGTTTTATCGGCTATGGAATCATGGCTGTCATCATCATCAGCGTTGTATTTATGTCAAAATTAAAGCTGAACTTTTTGATTCGGGCTATGAAACCAATGATGTTCATGTTGGTGTTCTTAATGATCATCAACATTTTCGTGCTCAAAACAGGGTACGTAGTCGTAGATATTTACGGATTTAAAATATACAGTGATGCTATCTTTCAAACATTATATATATCGATCCGCTTGATGCTGATGATCATGATCACAACGATTTTGACCGCAACCACCAAACCTCTGGATCTGACTTTGGGCATTGAAGATTTGTTGGCACCTTTTAAACGATTCAAAGTTCCTGCACATGAAATCGCGATGATGATTTCTATCGCGCTACGTTTTATCCCGACACTGATAGAAGAAACTGATAGAATCATGAAAGCACAAGCTAGTCGTGGGGTTGATTTGGCAGAAGGGAAATTCAAAGAGAAAATCTTGGCTATCTTATCGTTGATTGTCCCATTGTTTGTCTCAAGTTTTCAACGTGCAGAAGATTTAGCGGATGCCATGGAAGCACGTGGTTATGTACCCCAAGCACCACGTACACGTTATAAACAGCTCAAACGGACATGGAGAGACAATTTCATGTTACTGATCGTCTTGGCTATCATCATAGCGATGGTTGCACTAGCTATAAGTTTATGAGACTAAAAGTCACAGTAGCGTATAATGGAGCAAACTTTGTGGGGTGGCAGCGCCAAAGCAAAGGCAGAACCGTTCAGAAAACCATTGAAGACATAATTTCCGTGATTTTGAACCAACCTGCGGAAATAACTTCGTCCGGACGAACGGATTCAAAGGTTTCAGCCTTAGGACAAGTCTTTCACTTTGACAGCGACCTGAATATTCAACCGTCACAATGGCAAAAAGCGCTGAATGCTCAATTGCCAGAAGATATATATATAAAGAATGTGTGTGAAGTTTCGGATGAATTTCATGCGCGCTTTAACGTTATTTCAAAGCGATATGATTATTGCATTCAAACGGGTAACTATGATGTTTTAAGTTATCCTTTTGTTTTCCAGTTAAACCGGGCGCTTGATCTGGAAAAAATGAGAGAATGTGCAGCGCTTTTTATCGGCGAGCACGACTTCACATCATTTAACGCAACCCCTCTAGAAATGATTCCGTATCAGATCCGAACAATCAAACGATTGGATATTATCGATGAAGGGGAAAGAGTCCGACTCATTTTTGAAGGTAAGGGATTTTTACGTTATATGGTACGGATGATTACCCAAGTGCTCATAGAAGTCGGATTGAATCGATTGGCTAAAGATGATGTCATTTTGATGTTTGAAGAAAATAATAAAGAAGCATGCAAATTAAACGCACCGCCTCAAGGATTGACGCTGGTGGAGGTGCGATATAATGATCGCTAACTACCATACTCACACGATGCGATGCAAACATGCAATAGGCAGTGATGAGGAGTATGTGCTTGAAGCGATCAAACACGGTTATAAAGTATTGGCATTTACCGATCACTCCCCATGGCCATTGCATCCGTTTGAATCAGCATCGATTCGAATGGATATATCCGAATTGGCTGAATATGCTGATTCAATTCAATTACTGAAAATGAAGTATCAAGATAAAATTGATATTAGGCTAGGCTTGGAAGCTGAGTATTTTGAGGATCGTATCAACTGGTTGTCTGATATGAAAGAACTATTCAATATGGATCTACTCATCTTCGGCAATCACTTTCACCGGACAATTTCATTTGGTACTTATTATGCCTTTTACAATAATCGTGATCAAATATTGAATCACTACAGAAACGACTCACTGGCAGGTTTGAAAACCGGTCTTTTCTCGATATTTGCCCATCCGGATATTTTTGTCCGCTCTTTGCGCACTTGGGATAAGAAAGCAGAGAATATGTCCCGGGAAATAATTAATTGCGCGAAAGAACAAGGGGTTTTTCTGGAATTCAATCTAGGCGGAGTACGATCACATGCTGGATATCCCCATATACCTTTTTGGGAAATTGTTGCACAAGAAAAAGCGCCGACCATTATTGGGGTCGACGCGCATTCACCATCGGATTTATCAGATACAAGGTCTATCGAAGATGCCAAGCGGATTTTGAAAGGATTAAATATTCAGATTACGGAAGTAATCCCGGACTAGTTTATGAATCAGCTTTATGCCAATCCAGTATCATCTGGATGGGATCTTTCGGATCAACCGCAATGATGTGATGCGGGTTTGGCCGAAGCTGCAGGGTGGTTATCCACGCAGGATTCTCATGTATTAAAAGCAGAGGCAGTTTCCAAGTATTCAACCAAGTAGGCTTGTCTGTATCACAAACCGTCGGGTTGAACAAAGTGATCCTCTTAACAGATTTCTCATCAAAAACATCGAGCAGTAACCAGCCAGCCGGCTGATCGCAGGCTATCATAGAAATAGCATGGTGGTTACAATCGGGTTGGATCATCATATCGGTCAAAATGGTTTTTATTTCTTTAGGGAAATCACTTTTTACAATAGAAATATCATCTTGAAGCCGTATGTCATAAAGGCACACCAAATTGCCAAGGCTACAAAAAGACTCAGTCATTTCAATGATCATTTCACTGTTTGTATCCAGTGAATCTATCAAAATAAGTACTCCGGACAAGGGTGTATAAATCAAGTCCGGATAGCAATAAGTCACCGGGATCCGGCGTTGATAATGTGGAATAAGAATGTGTTCTTTGTGCATAGTATCACCTTCGAATTCATTGTAACACATTTGTCAGTTTTGTGAACTGTTAAGAGATTTTACTTGACACTTGACCCTGTTCATAATAGAATTGTATGTGGCACTTTATGCCAAACGTAGCCCCGGAAAACTACTTTTGGTTAGGAGGAATTATTCATGCGCCAAACTACTATGGCCAAACCAAGCGAAGTTGTTCGTCAATGGTATATCGTTGATGGAACAGGACTCACACTAGGTCGTCTGGCTACCGAAGTCGCTACAGTCTTACGCGGCAAACACAAACCTACATTTACACCCAATGTGGACACGGGTGATTATGTGATCATTGTGAATGCAGATAAGATCGTGGTTACAGGTAACAAAGACGAAACCAAAAAATATTACAATCACTCTCAATACCCAGGTGGTTTAAGAGTGCGTACGACTCGTACGATGCGTGCTCAATACACGATCGAATGGGTTGAAAGAGCAGTTCACGGTATGATCCCGCACACCAAATTAGGTGACAAGCAACGTATGCATTTATTTGTATACAAAGGAAGCGAACATCCTCATGCTGCGCAACAACCGATCGAATTGAAGATCAAAGGTTAGAAGGGAGAAGAACTATGGCTGCAAAAAAGAAACAAGCTGTTGTCTATCAAGGAACAGGGCGTCGTAAGTCTTCTGTCGCCCGTGTCTACATGACACCGGGAACCGGTATCGTTACCGTTAACGACAAGACATTGGATGAATACCTTCCGTTAGAAACACTCCGTATGGTGGTTCGCTCACCAATGGAACTCACAGGTACTTTAGGTACTTGGGATGTCAAAGTGAATGTCTACGGTGGTGGATATACCGGTCAATCCGGCGCGATCCGTCACGGTATTTCACGCGCATTGCTTGAAGCTTCTGTCGATTATCGTCCGAAGTTAAAAGCTGCCGGCTTCTTGACACGTGATCCACGTGCGAAAGAACGTAAAAAATACGGTCTTAAGGGAGCTCGTCGCGCACCTCAATTCTCGAAACGTTAATCGAGAGAACATGTTTACAAAATCGCCCCAAGTTTTGGGGCTTTTTTTATGAGTGCATAGTTTTTCCTTGAATACAACATTCATAAAAGCACGATGATCGTCTTTTTCAATGTAAAACCACATGCAAATCCCAAGCTTGCCGATTTTGATCAAACAAGCAACGAACAGTCTTTTTCGATGGATAACAAGTGCCTTTTTTGACGTCAGAAATTCCCTTTATATTGTTGACATCCATCAAAGTAAATGGTATATTTATATGGCATTCGGTGAGTATGGGCCTGTAGCTCAGGTGGTTAGAGCGCACCCCTGATAAGGGTGAGGTCGTTGGTTCGAGTCCATTCAGGCCCACCATTTACCGGATTAATATACACGGGGTTTTAGCTCAGTTGGGAGAGCACCTGCCTTGCACGCAGGGGGTCATCGGTTCGAGCCCGATAAGCTCCACCATTTACACGAAACATGCGATGGGCTTCCATCGCATTTTTTAAATAAAAGAGGATATTTTATGAGATATAGTAAGTTTATCGGCCCGAAGCAATTTTACAAGGATGTACTGAAGATCGCAGTTCCTTTGATGCTTCAACAATTGATCACAAGTTCCGTAAACTTAATAGACAATCTGATGGTCGGTCAGTTGGGAGATGCCTCCTTAGGAGGTGTTGCGGCAACGAATCGTTTCTATATGATTGCCTTTTTTGCGACCTTTGGAATACTTGCGGCGGCTGGTATTTTCATTGCTCAATATCTTGGCGCAAAAGATGAAGAGCATATGAAACAATCTTTTCGATTCTCGATACTAAGTGCATATCTAGTGATTTTGCCATTCTTCTTTCTCGGATTCTTAAAGCCGGATTGGGGAATTCAATATTTTACTTCTGATGCCGGAATCGTTTCAGAGGGAATCAAGTATATGACTGTGGCATCATTTTCGCTACTGCCATTAGGACTGATTTTAGCAATGACAAGCGCAATGCGTTCGACCGGTGAAACAAAAATACCGCTATTTGCCGGAATTATCTCGGTGCTAACTAATGCAGTATTTAATTATATTTTAATCTTCGGGCATTTCGGTTTTCCTGCAATGGGTGTTGCCGGAGCAGCCTATGCAACGATCATTGCCCGATTTGTTGAATTAGCAATCTTGCTGGTCGTAATGAAAATCAAGGCCTTTACATTCTCTACTAAAATATCTGAGTTGTTTCATGTTTCTAAGATGATCATAAAAAATGTTTCTATCAAAGCTGCACCACTTGCCATCAACGAATTTTTCTGGGCAAGCGGAATGGCAACATTGTTTAAGTTCTATGCGACCCGTGGTCCTGAAGTCATTTCGGGAATGTCGATTGCCGGGACGACAGCGGATTTATTCTTTACCTTGTTTGGTGGTATGGCGGTCGCATCCACAGTAATGATTTCTCAGCCTTTAGGAGCCAACGATCTTGAAACCGGACGTGCCAATGGTTATCGGATGTTAGGATTCAGTGTATTCTTAGCAATGTGCTTTGCGATTTTGATGTTCGGTTCTTCATTCATCGTGCCTTATTTCTATAATGTTTCCGAAGAGGCTCGTAGCATCTCTCAAAATGTACTCAGAATTATGTCTTTTATGTTCTGGATCTACATGGGTACAGCGCAATGCTATTTTATCCTTAGAGCCGGAGGGGACACAAAATCGACATTCCTTATGGACTCGGGGTTTATGTGGTTTGTTAATATACCCGTGGTTTTCGCTTTTGCATATCTGACTAAATTGCCGATTTATGCTCTGTATATTGCCGGTCAAAGCACGGATTTTATCAAGCTTTCATTCTCATATTGGCTAGTTAAGAAGGAAAAATGGGTAATGAATCTTACCCTTCAGAAAGAAAAGACAGTTTTATAACACCGTTACTTTTTGAATAAATAGTATTGAAAAAAAGAAGTGTTTATGTTATATTTTATAAGCACTTGCCTGAATAGCTCAGTAGGTAGAGCAACCGGCTGTTAACCGGTTGGTCACAGGTTCGAGTCCTGTTTCAGGCGCCAGTTGGCCCGTTGGAGAAACGGTTAACTCACATGCCTTTCACGCATGCATTCACGGGTTCGAATCCCGTACGGGTCACCATGTAAAATATCAATCACCTTACGAGGTGATTTTTATTTTACACAATTACAAATCCGTGATTTGAAGATATTTGGGTTGATTTTTGGTTTATTTGAGGTTATAATCAGAGGGCACAATGTCTCCTTAGCTCAGTTGGTAGAGCAACTGACTCTTAATCAGTGGGTCGAGGGTTCGAATCCCCCAGGGGACACCATTCATCAAATAAGATTGCTACCGCAATCTTTTTTATTTGTCTTCGTAGTGTATAATCTATGTAGAGGTGGTTGTGTGAAAGTTCTTCTAACCGGTGCCTGTGGGGCAGTAGGTCATCATGCTATACCGTTATTGATCAATCAAGGTTTTGATGTGACAGTTTTTGAGTTAAAGACAAAAAAGAATATAGCACAGCTAAATCAATATAATAATAAAGCGAAGATCATTTACGGGAATATAACTGACCGTAAAGCCGTTTTTGATGCATGTAGAAATCAGGATGCAATCATTCATTTGGCAGGTATCATCCCGCCATTGGCAGACAGTGAGCCAAAACTGACATATGAAGTGAATTATGAAGGAACCAAAAACATCGTTGATGCAATCATACATAACGGTCACGGATTTTTGATGTTCGCTTCTTCCATAAGCGTTTACGGAGACCGAGTAGATGATTATCATATCAAAGTGAGTGATACCATACAGTTCAGCCAAGATGATTATTATGCCTATGTTAAAAAAATGACTGAGGATATGATTATTGAAAGCGGGATTGAGTACACGATATTCCGGCTGACCGCTATCATGGATACACCGCGCATCGATCCATTAATGTTTCATATGCCACTGGACACAAAAATTGAAATTGCCAGCGCCAGAGATACGGCGAGAGCTTTTGTTTCAGGATTGAAAAAGTTTGAGCAGTTAAGAGGCAGAATTTTTAATTTAGGTGGAGGTGAATCCTGCCGTTGTACATATCGTGATCTGCTAAAAAGCTGTTTTACGATATATGGACTAAATTACAAATATCTTGATGAAAAGGCATTTGCTGATCGGAATTTCCATTGCGGCTACTATATCGATGGAGATGAATTGAATGAAATCATTTCTTTCAGACAAGACACCCTAGAAACTTACTATAATTACTTAAGGGGTCATGTGTCTTTCTTTCAAAAACAAATGAGTACTATTTTCTCCTACTTCATCATTTCACATTTAAACCAAAAATCAGAGCCGCGAATAGCACTTAAGAGTAATAACACGGATCTTATAAAGAAATACTTCCGTTGAATCAATGGTTTGTTTATTGTTAAAGGATATTAATAATGATAAGATTAATTCAAGTATATCTCAGGAATCAACTTGTAGAAAACCGTTTTAATTCGGTTAATTGATGTCAATCTCATGGAGGTTATCTATGGGCAAATATATCGTTGAGTTGAATGAATCCTGTAGAAGAAACAGCATTGAAAATAAGGCAAGAAACCTGATATTTCTAATGAAAACCCGAGTAAATGTTCCGAGTTCTTGGGCTTGCGATTGGGCGGCACAAGAATCTTTTTTGCTTGAACAAAGCACGATTATAGATAAGCTTAAAACAGAGTTAACGGAGATTATTCGACCTAATGTATCCTATGCGGTACGTTCATCAGCAAATACAGAAGACGGAGATCAGTTTTCCTTTGCCGGCCAGTTCCAAAGTTTCCTCAACGTTCAAGGCGTTGATGAAGTGATCAAGGCAATCATTGATGTATGGAACTCAGCAAGTTCGCCCACACTGCAAAATTACATGGCCGACAATAACATTCAACAGACCGTAAAAATGGGAGTAATCATTCAAGAAATGGTTAAGTCGGTTTACTCCGGGGTTTCGTTTAGTAAAAATCCGCTGACCGGGCTTTCTGAAATCATTGTCGAAGCAAATTTGGGATTAGGTAATAACACCAACCAAGCTACGCCGCTTCGCTGGGTGAACAAGTGGGGAGAGTGGCTTGAGGAAGCCAGCGATAAAGATGTCAGTCGAGATTTGATAAAGGAAGTCGTTTATAAAACAAAAGAAATCGCAAAGATCTATGGAACTGCCGTAGATATCGAATGGGCATATGATGGTGATAAGTTGTACTTTTTGCAGGTAAGGAAAATAACTGCTGCAGATGTTGCAATTTATTCAAATCGGATTTCCAAAGAAATGTTGCCTGGGATTATTAAACCATTGGTTTACTCTGTCAACACTACGCTTGTTAATTATCAATGGGTAAATATTCTGACTCGGTTGGCTGGTAATCACTCCATTACACCTGAATCTTTGACTGGCCATTTCTTTTATCGGGCATATTTTAATATGGCAACCTTTGGGAGGGTTTTTGAAAAATTGGGAATGCCTTATGAATCATTGGAACTGATGATGGGATTGGAAAATGAGGGCAGTGATAAGCCGAAGTTCCACATGGGAGCAAAAACTATTAAACTCTTACCACGTTTTATACGATTCTTCTTCAGTTTTATGCGGATTGAAAGTCAGTTCAACCGACAAGTATCTAGGAAAATAGATGAGTTTCGTTTAAGCAACAAAAATATTCAAGAATCAACGTCCATTGAGCAACTCTGGCAACATACCCAGAGCATTTTTGATGATATGAAACCGGTTGTCTACTTCAATATCGTCTTGCCAATGTTTGCCATGATGTACAATAAGTTCTTAACAAGTCAATTACAAAAATCAGGTGTTGATATTCGCAATATAGACTTAAGTCATATTCGAGCCAACGCCCTTGAATACAGTCCGCATACGGCATTGCATAATTTGAATACGAAGTATTTCAATCAGTATGTGATTGACCATAAGGCAATTGAACAAGATATCAATGATTTTTTGGATCAATTCGGTCATTTCAGTGACAGTGGTAATGATTTTTCATCAAAGCCTTGGCGAGAGGATCCCCAACTTATTAAGCGAATGATTGAAACTACGACAGCCCAACAGAGTGAGAATAGTGACAAGATCAATTATGATTCAATACAATTGCCATGGACGCAACGATGGTTTATCAATATTATATTCAGAAGGACCAGCCGCTTTGCAGTGCACAGAGAGGCCATCAGTTATATATATACTTACGGTTACGGTCGATTCAGAACGATCTTTATAAAAATGGGCGAATATTTTGTAAACTCCGACATTATAGAGCAACCTGAAGATATATTTTATCTATATTACGACGAAGTCAGAAACATCGTACAGACTGGATCGAAAACAAAGATGCACGCGCTTATCGAAGATAGGAAGCAGCAAATCACACTTGTTCAAGATGTTTCTCTGCCGGAATTGATTTTTGGCAATCAACAACCCCCCATCGTTAACGAAGAATTACAGGAATATAAAGGAATCCCGACATCCTTAGGTACTTATACCGGAGAAGCACGCGTATTAATGGGACTCTCAGAATTTGAGAAACTCAAACAAGGAGACATACTAGTCATTCCATATTCAGATGTCGGATGGACGCCTCTGTTCAGCAAGGCGAAAGCTGTTGTTTCAGAATCGGGAGGTATGCTCTCGCACAGTTCAATTATTGCCAGAGAGTATCATATTCCAGCGGTTGTATCAGTAAAAGGTGCATGCAATATCAAGGACGGAACCATTCTGACAGTGAATGGCTATACAGGCCAAATCGAAATCGTAAAGAAAGCGGAGGACTGATATGGATTGGCAATTACACATGGTTGCTTTTATATTATGTTATTTAATAGGATCGGTCACATTTACAAGGGTCATTCCCAAAGTCCTTCGTCCTAATGAGCAATTCGTCAGTCCGGAAGTGACGGTTGAAGGGACAGACTTAACGTACAAAGTAGGTAGCTATGGTGCTGCAGCGGCTTCTATGCAGTTTGGACCGAAAGTCGGATTGCTCGTCAGTCTTGGGGATATACTGAAAGTTACGATACCTGTTCTGGTTTTCAGATGGATGTATCCTCAAGATACCTATTTGTTAAGTGCCGCAGTCGGGGGGATGACCGGTCATATATGGCCAATTTATTTCAAGTTTAAAGGTGGAAGAGGAATATCGGCTTATTATGGCGGATTATTTGCAATTGACCCGATTGGTGCTGTTGTCACGATGTCAGCAGGCATGTTTTTAGGGTTTGCTGTAATTAAGGACTTCTTTGCGGCATATCTTGCGGGCTTATGGCTGTTGCTGCCTTGGATATGGTTTATGACGTTTCGATGGGAGTATGTTTTGTATGCAGTCATTGTCAATATACTTGTAATTGTGGCGATGATACCAGACTTGACTCAATACATGAAAATTAAAAAAGAAGTACATGTAGACTCAAAAATGGTGCTTGAAACAACACCGATGGGCCGTGGGATGATCAAAATGTCAAAATGGTTTGAAAATGCGGGAAAGAAGAAGGATAAAAAATGAATGCAATCGAAGTAAAAAATCTGACAAAATATTATGGGAAATCACGAGGAATCATCGATGTGACTTTCAGTGTTCCTCAGGGATCGATTTATGGATTTATCGGACCTAACGGAGCAGGAAAATCAACGACCATTCGTACCCTGTTATCATTGATCCATGCCACCTCCGGAACAGCGGAGATTCTAGGGATGGACTGTCTGAAAGACGGACATAAAATTCGACAGAAGGTTGGCTATGTCCCGGCAGAAGTAAATTTTTACGACGACATGAAAGTCGGAGAATTTCTAAAGTATTCTGCGAAATTTTACGATAAGGATGGAAAAGCAAGAATAAAGTCGCTTTGTGCTGATTTGGATGTTGATATGAGTCGCAGGATAAGTGATCTTTCTTCAGGAAACAAGAAAAAGTTGGCAATCGTTCAAGCCCTGCTTCATCAACCGCCTATCTTGATTTTGGATGAACCGACCTCTGGTTTGGATCCGTTGATTCAAAACAAACTGTATGATGTATTGAGAGCTGAGAACAAACGAGGAACAACGATTTTCTTTTCATCCCATGTATTAAGCGAGATTCAAAAAATGTGCGATCAGGTAGCCATTGTAAAAGAAGGAAGGATCTTGAAAATTGACTCGGTAGAAAATTTGCGTGGCAGTTTATACAAGACAATTCGCATTAATTTTAAGGATATAAAAGATATGATCGACTTTGATATCAAGGGAAGTGCGGGCGTGTCTATAAAAGACAGGCAAATGGAATTTATATACAACGGGGATATGAATACATTAATGGAAACCTTAAACAATATAAGGATAGAAAATCTGTGGATAGAAGAGCCGAGTCTGGAAGATATCTTCCTGCACTTCTATCAAAAGGAGGAATAAATAAATGGCCATCTACTTTAGAGAACTTGTCCGAAATCGAATCGCATTGTTCGTTTGGACGGTAACCATGATTTTATTCAGTGTATTTTTAATGACCTTTTTTCCTACGATTCGCGATCAGGCCGTAGAGCTTCAACGATTGATGGAACAGTATCCCAAAGAACTGGTTGCAGCGTTTAATTTCGACAGGCTGAAGATGGCCGATCCAATGGGTTTTTATGGAACGCAAGTGTACATTTTCATAACGTTGTTTGGTAGTATTTATGCGGCATTGCTCTTTATAAGCGTACTTTCCAGAGAAGAAAGCGAACATACAGCGGAGTTCTTGTTGACCCGCCCGGTAACAAGAGCAAAAGTGCTGATTGCAAAGACCTTAGCTGCAGTGACCAACATCACGATCTTCAACCTGGCTTTTGGCATATGCAATCTGATTTTGTTCGATTTGTATGCCAGAGGAGAGTATGATGTCAATATTCTTATTCTTCTGATCATTGGTCCATATCTTATGCACTTGCTTTTTGGAGCAGTCGGATTACTGATTTCGGTGTTTGTCGTAAAAGCCCGCGCGGTCTACCCGGTTTCGATCGGTGTCGTTTTGGGTACTTACTTTGCCAGTGTTGTCTCAACGTTAAGTGACAGTGCCAAAGATTTAAAATATCTGACGCCATTCAAATATTTCGATGCAGCTGATATTGTGGCGGATGAAAGGATTGCCCCGCTATCCCTGATTGTATTAGGGGTAGCGCTGATCGCAGGCATCGGCGGATCTTTATATTTCTATTCTAAAAAGGACATCGCCGTTTAACCTCTTCGGAGGTTTTTTTGTGTGAAAGCGAATGTGAAATATTTGTGAACATTTTCATGCATTAATGTAAAATAATCATTGTAATTTACATTCCTTTCATTTATAATCAAACCATATTACCTAGAGGAGGGTATCTATGAAAAGATTTATCACAATACTGGCCGTAGTGTTGATGTCTCTTGCTGCTTTGACCGGTTGCGGACCAAAGGCTTCTGAGACAATCAAGATTGGTGTCAACTTGGAATTGACAGGGGAAGTATCCGTTTATGGAACACCAGAGAGATTAGCCTTTCAATTAGCTGTTAAGGAAATCAATGCCAAAGGTGGAATTGACGGTAAGCAAGTTGAATTGGTTATTTATGACAATGCTTATGATACAGCTAAAGCTGTAGAGAATGCCACCAAACTGGCAACTGTGGACAATGTTGTCGCTATGTTAGGCTCTGCCACATCAGCTCCGACATTGGCTATTGGACCAGTTGCTAAACAATATGAAGTTCTGGCGTTTACACCTTCGGGAACAAATGCCAAAGTTACCATGGATGGTAATGCTGTTAACCCATGGGTGTTCAGAGCTTGCTTTATCGATCCTTTCCAAGGATTGGTCTTAGCTAACTTTGCTTCCAATACCCTTCAAGCGAAGAAGGCTGTCGTTATGGGATCAAGTTCTTCGGATTATGCCAAAGATTTGGCAAAAATCTTCGGTGAAAAATTTGCTGCTAATGGCGGTCAAGTTTTGACGGTTGAATACTACACGGATACCGACACAGACTTTAGCGCTCAATTAACGACTATCAAAGGATTAGGCGAATTTGATGTATTATTCGTTGCCGACTATGCTGCTCGGGCTGGTTTGATTATTGGTCAGGCACGTGCAATGGGCATTGACGTAGCAATCATCGGACCGGACGGATTTGAATCTCCGGATCTAAATGACTTGGCCGGCGGTGCTGCGAATGTCAATAATGTTTACTTCTCGACTCACTTCTCCACATTAAGTACAGATGCTAAGGTTCAAAACTTCATTGCAGCATACACTGCTGAAACCGGTGAAGCTCCGAGTGCTTTAAGTGCATTGGCTTATGATGCAGCCTACATGTTGTTTGCAGCCATTGAAAAAGCTGGAACAGACCCAGTGAAAGTACGTGATGCATTGAAAGCAACCACAAATTTTGCAGGTGTTACCGGAACGATTTCATTTGATGATTTCAACAACCCGATTAAATCGGCAGTTGTTGTCAAATTGCAAAACGGTGTTCAAGTCGAAGCTACGATCGTTAATCCGTAAGCCGAACATACAGTAATATCCAAACAGGTGAAAGTACCCCTTTCACCTGTTTGTTTCATTGAATACAGGAGGTTCTATGCAACAATTCTTACAACAGACAATCAACGGTCTTTCCATTGGCGGGGTGTATGCACTCATTGCTTTGGGATACACCATGGTTTACGGAATCATTAAATTAATCAACTTCGCACATGGAGAAATTTTTATGTTTGGAGCTTACGTCGGTATGATTGCGGTGATGAATTTTAATATACCGATTTATCTGGCATTTGTTATTGCTATGGCCGTTACCGCATTGTTTGGGGTTATCATTGAGCGGGTGGCATATAAACCATTGCGCAAATCATCTCGTACAGCGGCACTGATCACGGCTATCGGAGTATCATTTTTAATTCAAAACGGAGTATTAATGGTTATGGGAGCAAACATCTATGCATTTCCTCAAGTTATTCCAAACAGGTTTTTTACCGTATTTGGTTTGCGTCTCAATATGTTACAACTTGTCATTTTTGCGACATCTATTGCCTTAATGATCATTCTTCAGTTCATCGTTTCTAAAACAAAGTTGGGTCGTGCGATGAGATCGGTTGCGGTAGATAAAGACGCAGCTGCACTGATGGGTGTCAATGTAGACAATGTAATCACGATCACCTTTGCGATCGGTAGTGCATTGGCTGCTGCTGCGGGTATCATGGTCGGTTTGTATTATATAAAAGTATTCCCGTTTATGGGATTTACCCCTGGACTAAAAGCTTTTGTCGCAGCCGTATTTGGTGGAATCGGTATCATTCCCGGAGCCATGATCGGTGGATTTGCGATTGGTTTGATTGAAACCTATGTTGCCGGTTATGGCAGCACATTGTACAAAGATGCTGTCGTATTCATTATTCTTATTTTGATTTTGCTTGTAAAGCCGAGTGGCTTGCTTGGTAAAAATGTAAAGGAGAAAGTGTGATGAAAAATCTTTTCTCCAAGAAAAATCTGATTTGGTTGGGAATTTTGATTGTATTATTCTTTCTTGTTCAATTTATGATTGATGCAAGAATCATTATTCCATATCACAGGACGATCCTATTTGGGATAGGAATATTTATTATCTTAGGTGTGAGTTTAAATATCATTATTGGAATCACCGGGCAACTCTCACTGGGTCATGCGGGATTTATGTCGATTGGTGCTTATAGCGCTGCCATTGTCATGCAATATATGCCGGATATGACGGGATTGTTGTTAGGGATGTTGGTTGGAACATTGGTCAGTATTCTTGTTTCGTTTGTTGTGGCCATTCCTACACTGCGTCTTAAGGGCGATTACTTGGCCATTGCCACGTTGGGTGTCGGGGAAATCATCCGCATAGTTATATTGAATCTTGAAATTACCAATGGTGCAAGTGGTATCAGTAATATCAAAAACTTGATCAGTTGGCCGTTGTTGTTTGTATTTGTAGTTGCGGCGGTCGTTTTATCCGCAAACTTCAAGAACTCTGCGATCGGACGTGCATGTATATCAATAAAAGAGGACGAAATTGCTTCGGAAGCGATGGGTATCCATACGACCAAGTATAAGGTCATTGCATTTATCTTTGGGGCAGTGTTAGCTTCGGTTGCCGGTTCTTTGTACGCAACGACGTATTATGTGGTAAAACCTGAAACTTTCGGAATTGCGACATCAATCAACATATTGATCATCGTGGTTTTTGGAGGTATGGGATCATTGACAGGTTCAGCTGTTTCAGCTGTTTTTATCGGTATCGTCAATATGTTATTACAATCATATGCAGAAGTAAGATTGATTACCTATGCTTTAGTTTTAATCGTTGTCATGATTTTCAGACCTCAGGGATTATTTGGGTCTAAGGAATTTGGGTTGGATAAGATCCTGGGATTTAAGCCGCCTTCTCTCAAGAAATTGCGAAAGGAGGAATCAACATGAGCTATTTGTCAATTGAGCATCTCACGAAGAACTTCGGGGGATTAAGCGCAGTTTCCAATGTTTCCATTTCGGTCAACGAGGGGGAACTGGTTGGTCTGATTGGTCCTAACGGTGCGGGAAAAACAACATTATTCAATGTTTTGACGGGGGTTTACAAACCGACACAAGGTAAAGTAATATTAAATAAGGGCGGGAAAAGCATTGAACTGAGCAAATTACCACCATATAAAATAACACATCAGGGCGTTGCCCGTACGTTTCAGAATATTCGATTGTTCAAAGATTTGACTGTATTGGATAATGTAAAAATCGCTATGAATCAACAAGCGCAGTATGGATTGTTTGGGGCACTCACACGTCTTGGTAAGTTTTATGCTTCTGAAGCTGATATTGATAAGCGCGCCCATGATTTTCTTAAAAAAGTTAATCTGGATGAGTTGGCATATGACTTGGCGAAGAACCTTCCCTATGGCAAGCAGCGTCAGCTTGAGATTGCAAGAGCGATGGCAACCGGGGCAAAGTTATTGTTTTTAGATGAGCCGGCTGCCGGCATGAATCCACAAGAGACACAAGCGCTAACTGAATTCATAGCAAAAATTCGTAAAGAAATGGATTTGACGATCGTCTTGATCGAACATGATATGTCCTTGGTTATGAATATTTGTGAACGTATCTTCGTATTGGACTATGGAAAACTCATAGCCTCCGGTACGGCGGATGAAGTTAAGAATAATCGAAAAGTCATTGAGGCATATCTGGGAGAAGAGGAGTAAGCGATGTTAAAAGTTGAAAATCTGAATGTACATTACGGTGTCATTCATGCACTAAAAGATGTCAGTATTGAGGTTGCTCAAGGGAAAATCGTTTCACTGATCGGTTCAAACGGTGCGGGAAAAACGACATTATTACGAACGGTCAGCGGATTGATCAAGCCGACTTCAGGATCTATTACTTATGAAGGAAATGATATTGTTGTCGTTGCTCCTCAGCAGTTGCCGATGCGCGGTCTGGTTCATGTTCCGGAGGGACGCAGGATCTTTTCGGGATTGACCGTTATGGAAAATCTGCAAATGGGCGCGTATCTGCGTAAGGATAAGGCAGGTGTTAAGGAGGATT
>PHAF01000005.1 GCA_002841605.1 Firmicutes bacterium HGW-Firmicutes-10
ATGGATTTGATTTTCATATTTTTTCTTAAGTTTCAACAAAGCTTCCATGCCTTTTAATCCGACACTGCCATCGACATCCACATTGGTACGCCAATGAAGTGTTCCGCCCTTTATTGCCTTATTGATCATTTTCTCAGCTCTTAAAGTAATATCTTCGACCGTAAAACTCTTCTTCATTTCATAGGTCAACGCACCTTTTTGTGGGCCTGTGCCTTCTTGATAAGGTTGTTGTTCGTTTAAAAGACATTTATCGAGATGGGTATGACAGTCCACAAAGCCTGGTATCGTTACTTTGTTTTGAGCATCGAAAACAACGATGGCATCGCCATACACTTTGTTATCGATATCAACGATAAGGCCGTCCTTGATTGCAATGTCAACGATCACACCATTGACATTTGCACGACGAATCAATATGTCTAGCATACTAGTCAGCCTTTACGATGGCTGCGACCAGATTCGATCCTAATGGACCTTGATGTTCAAATCCGGCGGAAGCCAATATCATGGTATCACCAATCATTGCCCCAACGATGGCATTAATGACCGCTTTCGCAATGATTCCCTTATAACCAGCTAAGAAGTCTGATTTCATCGTTGTACGACGACCACGTATCGAACCCATGGCATCTGCTCCAGCATTAATGAAAACAGTAGCAATACGGTCCCGTTGATCTTGCGGGATCACTTCATCAAAAACCAATCCTGCAGACTTGAATGCGGTTTTTGCGCCATCGACATCCAATGTATCTTTCATAACGCCTGAACCAATCTTATATTTACTTACTGAAGTTTTTGAATTTCCCATGACGATGACTTTGCATGCAACTTGCTCATTGCCTGCAGAAGTTGATGCTACTTTTGAATATAAGTTCCAATTTGAGCAAATAGCCGCATCTGTAACATCCTCATCGCTGATCTCGCCTAAAGCTAGCGCAACACCTAATGCAGAAGCCCCTTTGGACTTCGCCCCGGCATCCGCAAAATTGGTTGATACAACCTTTTTACCACGACTCACAGCATCAGCAACGCGGGCAGCGGTCAAGTTTGGACATTTAACTTCAACACAATGAACATCACTCACATCTTCGATACCTGCTTCTACCATTGCATTTTTAACTGCCTCAGCAACCAAAAGCACTTGTGTACGGGTTCCGTATTCCTCTGGCAATAACACGCGTGTCAATTGAATGCCCAATGACAAACGTTTCTCGGTTGTTTCGACTGCCTCGACTTCTTTACGCGTAAATACTGTATAGTGCGGACTCATTAAACCACCGGTCAAACCAATCATTAACATCGGGATTTGATCCGATACTTCTTTGCGTGTTCGATTCATTTTTTCGGAAAGCATCAACTCGAAATTCAGTGCACTATACCCGCGAGCATACCCATCACCTTCGGTTTGTGCAATGATCGCACAGATTTCCTTTGGATCAACTGTGCCGTTTTCAATCAGTTTTGCTAATTCAGAGACATCATCCGGTCCTGCCATAGGCAGACGAAACACATTTACATCTTTCATATTATTCCTCCATTTGTTTATATAGTGTTTTTAAAGCTTCTTTAAACATTGGCAATGGTGCCCGGGCAACGCCTGCACCCACCATACCACCACCGGCTTTTTTGCTGGCAATAGCTGTGTTGATGACTGGTAAACTACCTGACTCAACTACTTTAACGATGTCGATCCCTAGTGGGGATCCGCGGAAATCCATATTTGGAATTGAGTACATCGCACTCTCTCCCAAACATATTTCATACATCTCCTTTGTATAGTTCAATGCATCCGAAACAGAACCTGCCCCTAAGAATTTAACGATAGCTGGAGCTGCTGCCATTGCAAAGCCTCCAACACCGCCTGTCTCCATAATAGCACTGTCACCGATATCCGGATTTGCGTCTTCTTCAGTATAACCCGGGAAATAAAGTCCCACGACTTGTGCTGCAGGAGCAATGAACCACTGATCTTTTAATCCGCTGACTCTTATTCCTATATTGACACCATTTCTTGCCATCGCCGTAACCATCGTAGAATATGGGATATTGTGTGCCGAATCAGCTGAAGCTTTCATAGCCGCCATCGCAAAATTCAAGAAAAATTGGTCATTGTTTGTGGTCAAGAATCGGGCGATCTCTGGTAATTGAGATGAATCCGTTACTTCACACAAAGCAGCCATAATCGCTTTTAGAAAAACGGATGTTGATGAGTTATTGCGCATGTGGAGCTCATCACCCATATTCAGAGCTTGTGAAATAAGAACTTTCAAATTGATCGGGTCTTTATCCACGACTCTCTTCATCGCAGGTGCAAGCACGTTTTCAATCCACTTTAATCGGCGGACCGTGTTCTCGCCATAAGCCCCAAATCTTGCGACATCTCCTGCACCTTCATTGAAGGTGGAATATGCCATGTTTCCTTCATCAAGATTCTTCACACATAATAGAGGCATTGAATAAGATATGACTCCTGTCATTGGACCTACACATCCGTAATGATGGCATGGCTCAAAATGAATCTTCGACTCTGCCAATTGGTGAGCCTGTTCATCATTTTCCGCCAGACCTTCATACTTAAGTGCTGCATATACCGCGCCTTGCATAGGAACACACATATCCACGAACTTAATCGGTGGTCCGGCATGCAAAAGTGTGAAGCGGTCGATTGATATCGCTTTGTATGCCGGTATGACATCCACCCAAACAGGAGATGCATTGTTGATTTTGTTAAATGCTTTTTGATTCGCTTTAATTACTCTAGGATCACTTTTCAGAGCATCCACGATTTTTATTATCTCTGGATCTCCGCCTGCACGAGGTTTCCACTCGACATGACCCGCATCTACATTCTGTTGTTGTAATGTCAGATAGAACTGTTCCAATCCGACATTGAGTACATTCAATTTTGATCCAAACAGATCTTTGACTGAACTCATAATATCACCTGCTTTCTTACTTCATTCGACAGAACGAATAAATCTGTTCATGCCGATATCCTTTTTTATTTCTCGAAGATACATTTCTCTAAAATACGGGTGTTGTTGATTAAGCGAACAAATGCATCTTTGGCAGTAACACACAGCTTTTCTGATGATTTAATGACCTTCTTGACCAAAGTTTGATCATTAATGTATTTCAAATGCCTTGCTTACGATTGTACAGCCATTGACTATACATCGAATAATTTTCTGATCAGTCTCCATATACATCAACTAAGCCATAATATCATGAACAGATTATTAAAGGATATTGATAGTATTTATAAACCCCAAGTCAGCAATCAAATTAAGCTAAAGACTGAACTTATTTTCCGATATATGTGTGTGACATCCTCAATCAGACTGTTCTACTTCTCCAATATAGTCTTTCGTAAAATAGATCTCATTTCTTTCAATTTCTTTATATACACATTATCCTATAATACTTGTGTAATAAATAATATCGCTCCAACAATGACAGCCGCTGTTACCGTAATCGGCAGTACCTTCTTTAACACGATGCCTTCTTGACCTAAAATCCCAGCGGTCGTTGTACCCAAAATAACGTTTCCCGGGCATATCGTATTACCGATAGCTCCACCAGCAGTTTGTGCGCCTAGAATCGCTGCAACATTGAGCGACAACAATCGAGCGGTTGTTAATTGAAATTCTCCAAATAAGATATTTGAAGCCATGTTCGAACTGGTCATAAATGCTCCTAACATACCAACGACAGGCGCCAGGATAGCATAACTCTTACCAAAAGTTGATGCGATACCTTGAGCCAGAATAACTGTTTGACCAGTACCACCCATGATTCTTGACATAAGAATAAAGCCAAGAACAGCAAGTGCGGATGGTAATGTCTTATGCAATGATCGTTTCAAGACAGCCTTGCCACCCTCTTTTTGAATCCAACCATGCTTCTTGAAGAACACGTATCCAATGTAGGAGGATACAAGCAAGAACATACCGGCATGTGTCAAGGGTGAAAAAGGAGAAAATGATGATGTCGCAGCATTAACATATCCAAATCCAGTCATCGTTTCCGGGAAAGCGAAGCCAAATTTTATTTGGCCTAAAAATCGTTTGATTGGTTGAATAAGAAGAATAAATAGTGTGATAAAGGTTAACACATAATAAGGTAAAAATGCTTGATGCATCGACATATTTTTAGGATAGTCTTGAACGTCACCATTGTTTTTGCGGTTCATGACTTTACTATCCTCGATTCGCCACGGCTTGCCATACATCTTAGTTCTGCCAATCAGCAATATAGCGACTAGTGACAAAACAGCTGGAATAAAGGCCGCTAGTGTCTGATTTACTTGACTAAGTAGCAACTGGCCACCACCTTGTATAAGCGAAATGACGATAACTACCGGTAATCCACGAACAAGTCCCTCTTTTTTACCATAAATCCAGCATATAGCGATTCCGGTGATAAAATTCCACACCCAAATAAAACTTGCTGCCCAAAATGCGGTTTGAAGTAGCAGTACCGGATCAGCAGCAAGATTGGTTTGTAGAACAAGTGCATCCCAAGCTACAGCTAAAGTACCAAAAGTGTTTGCCCATGCATGACCGATTAATGGGATTAAAACAGCCCAAATCGGTGTGACACCAATCCCTACAAGTAAAGGTGCACCTACTGCGACCGGCACACCGAATCCGGTGATGCCTTGAAGAAAACTCATAAATACCCAACCCAAAGCAATAACTTGAACTAGTTCGTTTGGAGTATACTTTTGTAATCCGTTGCGAAACACTACAAAAGCTTTAGCTTCGCTCACAACCTCAAACAAAAGAATGGCTGGCCATACCACAATAAGTACGACCAATGTACTCCACACACCTTTAAAGCTTTCAATAAGAACCAGAAACAGGTCAGCCTTGTAAAAGAAAAGTCCTGTTAACAGTGCAATGGCAAATCCGATAGGTGCCGCCTTGGTTGCGCCCCATTGAAATCCGACCATTAAGACAAGCAAAACGATGATGGGCAATGCGGCTAAACCCCACATTCCCAAATTCAAAGGAATATTCATACTCCTGATCCTCTCTATAACTCTATTGACTGTACTTATCGCCAAACGCTTCAAGCGATTTGATGAAACAATCCAGCGGCGCACGTACGATACCAGCCCCCACTTGACCGATACCCGGTTTTTTATGCGCCATCCCTGTATTGATGACAGGCGTACTACCTGTTTCAACCACTTTGCGAACATCGATGGCCGTTGCTGTACCAACGAAGTTCATGGTCGGAATGACGAAATGCGGACTCAAACCGACACATATATCTTGCATTTCTTTTGAATAGGCAATCGCCTCGTCAACCGAACTTGCACCAACAAATCTGACTACTGCGGGGGCGGAGCCCATTGCGAATCCACCTATACCGAACGTTTCTACGATTGCGCTGTCTCCAATATCCGGATTCGCATCTTCTTCTGAGTAACCGGGAAAATACAAACCTTTGGGCTGATTGACCGGAGCCTCAAACCACTGATCGCCAAGTGCGCTAATCTTGATACCGAAATTCGTACCGTTACGGCTTAGTGTTGTTACAACTGTGCTGTTTGGAATATTTTTGACAGGATCGCAAATTGCTTTACCCGTGGCCATAGCGATATTAAGGAAGAACTGATCATTTCCGGTCACAAACTCAGTGATTTTCAATAATTCAGCTTTATCTTCCACGACTTGTACGAGATACTTCATGATTTCCCTGACAAACAATGAACTTGCTCCTGTATTGCGCTGATGCATTTCATCACCCATCGCAAGAGCCTTCGCTACGATGACCTTCAACGAAATCGGACCGGACACTGCCAAAGCTTTTTTCATTGCCGGCCCTAACGATGTTTCTAGCCATTTTAGTCTTTCGATGACTTCGTGTCCGTTTGCGCCAAAGCGCATGACTTTACCTAAACCTTCATTAAATGCACAATACGCTTTATTTCCATAGGAAGTATTGGTTACTTCCCAAAGTGGCATCGAATATGTCACCATGCCTGTCATCGGACCGACAGCACCCATGCTGTGATTGTTTCTGAATTTAATCTTACCGGATTTTACCAGTTCTTCAGATTCTTCTAAACTATTTGATAGTCCTTCGTACATAATGGCTCCAAGGATTGCGCCTTGCAAAGGACCGCACATATCATCCCAAGCCAACGGTGGACCTGCATGACCAATCGTATACTTATCCATACCCTCAATTACTTCATATGCAAATTTGATATCTGTTAATACCGGCTCGGCATTGTTCATGGTATCAAATGCTTTTTTGTTTGCTTCTTCAATCTCAATCGTATTCAACTTAGCTAATAAAGCTGCCAATCTTGCATTGCCACCAGCAACCGGACGCCACTCGACATGAACTGCCGATACATTTTGCTCAACGACGGTTTGATAGAAAGTTTCCAACCCGACATTCGTCACTTTTAGGGACTGATTGAAAAGTTCATTCACTTTTGACACGATATGTTCCCCCTAAAGTCTTTCCAGAATGCGAGCTGCCAACTGAGCCGCTTGTGCATTGGTCGGAAGAACGATGATACCAGCGTTTTTAAGCTTTTCTACTTGATCGCTTAGTACTTGTGGATCTTTTTCCGTACCGCATACTGAAGCAATATAGGTGACATGACGATTGCTTTGTAACTCTTTCGCTTGTTGCACTGCCGCAGATACTGCCCCCGCCGGATCCTCGTGACTTCCATAACCTAAAACACAATCCAGTAAGATGACCGCTGTTTCGGGATCAGATGCTTCCTTTTTAATGCGTTCCGAACGTAATTTCGGTTCAATCATCGGATGCGGCATCCCGTCAGTGAAGTAGTCGTCACCCATATCCAATACCGTATTTTCCAAGCTAACTTCGACATCTTTTAAACCAAACTCTTTGTTCATAGCAATATTGGAATAAATATCTCCAACCTTTGCATCGAGGATCAACATTCCTTCATATGCCAATGTACCTCCGGTATATAAACCGCGTAGATACTTCTGACCTTGAAGCTTTGATACTTCACTTTCAACTAGTCCATTCAATTCTTCTTCTGAGTAAAGTTGAAGATCAGTTGTCAACTCCCCTTTAGATAGTTTAACTAACTGTTTTGCAGCTTCTTCAATCGTTTCCGTCGCGATAGTATCCGTACCTTCTACTAAGCTTGGATCTCCGCCTAAGAAACATGCTACGACCGGTTTAGCTATTGTTTTTACTTTATCTAAAATCTTGACCATGACTTCCTTTGCGGGAGGTTTGGAAACAATACCGATGACTTGGGTTTCTGGGTCATTGGCTAATGCATCTAAGGCTAGCAACATCATTTTCCCGCCGATGTCTTTCTTTAAGTCGCGTCCACCGGTTCCCAGAGCCTGTGAAATACCGCCACCTAATTTATCGATAATAACGGTCAACTCTTGCAATCCTGTTCCGGAAGCAGCGACTAGTCCGATATTCCCTTTGCGAACGACATTGGCAAAACCGAGTGCCACACCATTGATGATTGCTGTTCCGCAGTCCGGACCCATCATCAACAGATTATTCTCAACAGCGTAGTCTTTTAGTTCATTTTCTTCATCAATCGTGATGTTATCAGAGAACAGCAATACATGCATACCATTCTTTAGGCACTTCATGGTTTCAGCAGCAGCAAACCTGCCGGGTAAAGACACAATAGCAAAATTCAAACCATCCATTTTCTTGACTGCTGCATCAATGGTCTTAACTTTGATTTTACTGCTATCATCACTTGACTTATTCTTGTTTTCAAACTGTTCATCCAATGTTTTAATTGCTAAATCAATAACTTCCTGTGACACAGCTTTGATACCGATGACTAAGTCATTGGCTGACACTTTGCTTGCCAATTCTTCAGTTAGGATTCCAGAACTCTTCATAAGTTCAATATTGTGGTCAGTACCCATCATTACTGCAGCTTCCTGAACACCACTTATTCCGCCCAACTTGCTTGAAAACAACATCAATGTTACTGAATCAAAGTACGCATTGTGTTTAATAATATTGTGAATCATTATTCATTTCCTCCCTTTAATAATCCGAAATACAATCCCGTCAGAAAATCTATTCCAGATGTGTGACCGATATCACGAATCTTTATGATCTCCTCTGTAACATCAATTTCCTTCTGACTTTTAATCAGAACATTTTTGACCATCTGACTAAACTTTCCTTGGCATGCATAAACAAGAAATTCTTTGCTAATTATCGTTGTTGTATTGATACGTTGAGAGATTTGCGTTATCAACTGATCTTTCAATGCATCAGCATACTCGTTTCCCCGCAAATAATACTGTGCAGCCAACATACCGCAATTGAAGTCATCCCCAGAGGGAGTCAATCCTTCGCCAACTCCAACAAGTTGTGCTGATAATGATCCAGTTTCTACAACATTTGAACTACTTGCCAATCTTAATAAGACACCAGACACATAGTTACCTGCAAATGATAGTGGAATTACCTCATTATCCTTAAACGATTTTGCGATACGGCCAAACTCGCCCTTTTCAATGTATTTAAGAATATGGTCAGTTAGTAATTTGATTTTAACTTTCTCAAGAGGTTTTGTTCCTTCGGTTAAGTCGCAATCGAATACTTCCGCATGTTCACGTGTAAACATTGAATTAAAAGCCATAAGACCTTCTTTCGTAAACTGAACTTCATCTCCCCGATTGACACGAATCAATTCAAATACTTTTTTTGGGATATCCAGGTTGATGCTAAGGGGTGTTATCGGCATTTCTTGGTGTTGCAAAGAGAAAATCCGATCATCAACCATACAATTAATCGTACTTTTGTAAACAGAGTGAACACGAGCATGCTTTTCATGCTCAAATAGAGGTTTAAAATGTTTACAGTAGGCTTTTATCTGGTCGATAAACATCACCTCACGTTCGTCTTCATTTTCCCATAGCAATAAACTCTCAACAATGTCTAATTAGAATAAAAAATGCCCAAATGTATTGGGCATCTTGCACAAAATTTTCGTATTGATAGCGCTAACTTTGTTACTAAACTGGTCATTTTGCTAACTCACATCAATAATTTTACTAATATGTAACGCGAGCTGGCAATTAAAGTTATACTCTGCATCTTTCAAGTCGTTTTGTAATATCTGTTTGATCTTTTCAATTCTGTAAATAAAAGTGTTTCGATGAATAAACATTGCCTTTGAAGCAATACTTACATTACCGTTAGCCAGATAATAAGATTCAAGTGTACTCATTAGCTCAGTTTTGTTGATTTTGTCATAATCTCTCAAACTTCCCAGCGCTGAGTTGAAGAAGTTTTGAAGTCTAGCCTTATCCAGTGTACTATCCAACAAGTGATAGCTTATTAAATCATTAAAATAGAAAACCCCTTCACTGGTTGGAAGTTTAGCAGAAATCCGTAAAACATCCTGTGCCAGCAGGCATGACTTCCCGATGGTTAAAAAATCGGTACATACGTTACTTACGCCTATGCGATATACCAATCCTTTGCAACTAGAGTTGATATTGAGTTCCAAACGTTCCAAAAATCCGCGAACTTCGATGCTCGGCTCATAACGACTCTCCGCTTCTTCAAGTTCAATAAACATGATGACATTATTCTCTCGTATAATCGACCTGATTCTGCGACGACATTTCATTGCGACATCCATACAAATATTGATGATTTCTTTCAAAGTTTCCCTTGGTGCATCCTTCGTGTTGATTACCGCACAAATGTGATTGCGAGAAGGATTGATTCCATGAATTTCAGCCAAACTCTTAACTGCATTTACCGAAACGATTTTCCCTTGCAATAGATCATCATAGAAATCTTCCTTCATTTTGTGCTGAGCTTCTATCATCTGTTTCGTCTTAACTCGCTCCATCGCAGCCGATTGAGCAGCGCTTTCTAAAGCAATATAGTCGATACTCTCCAACTTGTGAGTCACTTCCCAGACGATGATGTATCCGTATATGATCTGTGAATAAGCGATCGGAATGACCCGGCATACAATATCGCCGTTTTCATCCGGAAACTTGCGTTTAATACTCAACGTGAATTTCTTAGCACTGGTCGGTATGCCGTCCGTAAATTCTTTTGTAAATACCTTCTCACGCTCAATCAATTGTAAGTTGTCTGAAAGTTTATATGGGTTGTTTGGTCGCTCATAGTAACTGAGCAAGTTAAAATTGCTATCTAACATAATGACCGGATTTTCAACCAAATCAGAAGTCAACTTAACGATTTCCCATAAGTTACCACCCTCAATCGAACATTTACTGAAGGCATTATGTATATCACGGTATTTCTTAAAAACACTATCCTCACGCTGATGAACTTCTGCGTTGATAATGTTCGATATTTGCGCCAAGCTATAGGTAAATGGTATCTCAATGACAGGAAACCCTCTCAAATTAGCTTCGTCAATGATAGCTTTAGGGATCTCATCCCAATATCTCTTAACTTTAATTCCGAGTCCCGCACAGTTTTGATCAGCAAGTTCTCTTATTAACTTGCGTTGCAACGCGGTATCATTCAAAAAGATGTATCCAGTTGTCAAAATAAAATCCCCAGCAGTGAACCACTCGAAAGAATCCGGATTATCAATGATGTTGGCATTAAAGATTTTATTGGTCAAACCTTTTCTTCCTGCCTTCAATTGTGCCCCGACTGGACCTAAATGCTGAATGAGTTTTTCAATCGTAAAGGAGTGCATAAGCAACCCTCCATTCTTATATTATTGTCTACTTGGAGTGTACGACAATTACTTTATCGTTGTCAAGTAATCAATAGTAACCCTAATTATAAAATAAATGACTCAACTAAATGAATATCGATGTTGAAAATAAAAATAAATTTCAAAAGTTGTGAAAATATTCAAAACCCTAATGACAAGTTACCCGAGTCATGCTAAAATGACTCCATGCTAAACACCGTATATCCTTGCGAATAAGGCGCAAGAGTTTCTACCCGGCCACCGTAAACGGTCGGACTACGATGGAAGATCACTTTTTCAGTGCTTCTGTCGAAACGGAAGTTTTTTCTTTTTTGACGGTGAGTAGCACATGAGAAAGGGGAACTTTATGTTCGAAAAATTATTTAAGTTGTCATCTAAGGGGACGACCGTAAAAGTCGAATTGTTGGCAGGTTTAACGACCTTCCTTACTATGGCTTACATTTTAGCGGTTAACCCGGGCTTGTTGTCCAATGAATTCGGAGCTGGAATGCCTTTCCAATCCGTATTTCTTGCAACAGCTTTGTCTGCCGCATTAGCATCCATCATCATGGGGTTATACGCTAACTACCCGATCGCTTTGGCACCGGGAATGGGCGTTAACGCATTCTTTTCATTTACCGCGGTAAATATGCTTGGGGGCAGTTGGCAAGCAGGTTTAGCGGCTGTTTTTATTTCCGGTATTCTGTTTTTAGTTATTTCCTTAACCGGAATTCGTAAAATGGTCATCAATGCCATTCCTAAGAATCTTAAACTGGCCATCGGCGCCGGTATCGGTTTCTTCATTGCATTCATCGGTCTTCAAAATGCCGGTATCGTCGTTAACAATGACGCAGTACTCGTTGGCTTGGGCGATTTGACCGCACCAACCGTATTGCTTGCAGTATTTGGTATCCTTGTTACATTTGCATTATTAGCACGTAAAATCTCTGCCGGCGTCTTCTACGGTTTGGTAATTACTGCCGTCGTTGGTGTAGTCGCTGGTTTAGCAGGAATCGAAGGCATGCCTGCATTACCGACAGCCATCGTTTCATTCAACTTTGATATGCCTACCTTTGGAGCATTCATCGGTGGTTTTGACGAACTGTTCGCAAGTCCTTCCGCAATCCTGATTATCTTCACCTTCTTATTCATCGACTTCTTCGACACAGCCGGTACATTGGTTGCTGTTGCAGGTAAAACGAACTTGATCGATGAAAAGGGTGAACTAGAAAACGTTGATAAAGCGTTGATGGCTGATGCTGTTGGTACCGTTGCCGGTGCTATGTTAGGTACATCGACAGTCACTTCCTATATCGAATCGGCTGCTGGCGTTGGTGTTGGCGGACGCACAGGTTTGACTGCAGTAACTACTGGCGTATTGTTTATCTTATCTATCATCTTCTTCCCGGTATTAGCCGTAGTTAACGGAACCGTTACAGCTCCAGCATTGATCGTTGTAGGTGTATTAATGGCTCAACAATTAGGCGGTATCGATTGGGACGATTTCGTAGCAGCTACCAGCGGATTTGTTGCAATCATCACCATGATCTTAGCTTACTCCATCGCTGATGGTATCGCTACTGGCTTTATTACCTATGGTGTCGTTATGGCAGCAAGCGGTAAAGCAAAAGAAGTCAAACCGGTTATCTGGGTATTGATCGCAATCTTCATTGTTCACTTCATTCTTAAATAAGAATTCCCTTAGATTGATTAATCATAACCAAAAGCAGGATCACTCCTGCTTTTTATATGCAATGATACTGGTTGATGCCGTATTTTCTTGATATGTCGTCGATATGACGGTCATTGATACATAAATATATATTCTTATCGCTTCTAATCATTTTTCTCAAAATATCATTGAACCCCAAATCATTCAATTCGAGCGTGCCTATTTCATCGAGAAACACAGTTTTTATAATAGGTTCTTTCAATGCCTTATCAATGACATCAGACACATATCTCAGTGCATTTTTAGAAAAGACGAATCGTTCATACTCAAAATGTCCCTCAAACGAATCATCATAAAATCTCTTATCATAAATAAACATCAACTCTTCATTAGTACTCAGTCTTCTCAACGCATATCCCACTGTATCTTGTTGATCGTTGTATATTTTTACACACGCAAAACCCTCTGCCTCCCCCATCGGCAGATCATTAAAAATCTTAATCAATCGCGTGGTTTTCCCTGAGTCAAAAACCCCTGAGATGAAAAATATAGATCTCATGTCATTAAATCACTCGTTGGATAACGATAGCAATGATGAGCAATAACCACGAAAGAGCCGGACTTGGATTCAGTGATTTTCGATTTTCGGACAACGCGAGATATCCGCGAATCAAAATCGCATTGAAGAAACTTTCCAATATCCAAAATCGTAATGCGACCCCCCACCCGCTAGTAACCAATCCTGCCGGAAGCGAGAACTTTGAGATGACAAACATATATCCCAGAAGCATTCCCCGCCATAGCCATCCCATCGCAAAACTGTCCAAAAAGCTGATACTTCTTTGATTCTTTTTTACAAAGTTGAAAACCAAAGTAACCGCCAGCGCTTCAATAATCAGTGAAAGAGCTGGATTTATGACGTATATCGTCATCAACCCGCCAAAAAATAAATCGGTAAGTTTGATACAAGCTGCAACCAAAGCAATCTGAACGACTGAGATTGGTTCTTGAGTCGAGTCATAAACCCGATGCATAAACACGAATGCGACAGGAAACATCAATAATCCAGGCAACCCCGGCAGAGGTATCGAGAAAATGTGTAATACATAACCCAAGGTCGCTTCAGTAATTCCCCATAAAGCTCCCCAAAAGAGGATGATATTCAGATTTTTCTTCATTGTCCCAACTCCTTTACTAAAAATGTTTCAATAAGATTTAAAGCAACTTTGCTTCGATAAACTTTGGTCGAACGAACATCATCGATAGGGACGATTTTATCGTCATACATTGTGAGTAATGAATAAATCATTGATTCTATATTTGATGTATTCGATCCTATGATTTTTGCTTCTGCCTCTTTTAATCGAATCACTGTTGGACCACATGATCCCACAGCAATCCGGATGTCAGTAACTCGATGTTCAACAACATCCGCAACCGCAAACACCGATACTTTCGAAATGGCATTCGCCTTCCGTGTACCAACTTTATAATAATAGGTATGACTAAACTTCTGATTAGGAATGATGATATGAGTTAAAATCTCATCATTTTTCAGACAAGTCGAGCCCGGCCCGGTAATAAAGTTTTCAATTGCGATCTCTCTTTTACCAACTGTCGATGCGACGATTACTTTTGCGTTCAAAGCATAAAGCATTGTCAACGTATCTCCTGCCGGAGAAGCATTGCAAATATTTCCCGAAAAAGTTCCTATATTGCGAATAGCAACCGATCCGATTTGTTCGACGGGTTTCTTATACTCTATGGGAATTCTTTCATCTTGTAAAAATTGGGCATAACTGACGGTGGCTCCGATTGTAATTTCAAAATCATTAACATCTATTGACTTAAGTTCTTTCAGATGGCCGATATACAAAACGTCCTTAGGGAACTGTGCAGGAGTGCCCGACCAGCTGCGATATTTGATCATGACATCACTCCCCCCGCAGTAAACCATGACATCGTTAGTCTTTCGAATAAGAAGGGCTTCCGATAAGGATGCCGGCCTAAATGACATCACCATAATCCTTTACCTATCTCTTTTGCCTCAAGGATACCGGCAACGATCATGTGATAGCCTGTGCATCGGCAAAGATTTCCTTCAATTCCTTTCATAACTTCAGCAGCGCTTGGATCAGGATTTTCAGATAGCAGTGCTTCCGCAGCCAAAACGAATCCCGGAGTACAAAATCCGCATTGCACACTTCCGCTTTTCTCGAATCCTTTCTTTATTGCCTCAAATCGTTTTGAATTGCGATAACCTTCCAAAGTGGTAATGTGACAGCCTTCGACATTCGCCATAGCAATCAAACAGGAATTGACCAACCTGCCATCCATCAAAACGGAGCAAGATCCACACTCCCCTTCTCCACATCCTTCTTTGACAGATATTTGATGAAGATCCTCTCTCAGTACATCCAATAATCGTTTTGAATGTTCAACATCCACAGACACTTCCTCTTCATTAAGTACAAAGTCTATCTTCATAACTGAACCTCCTTTAAAATATCTTCCGGAGTAATGGGTATTTTAGTGATTCTCTTCCCGATCGCCTGTTGAACGGCACTTGCCAATGCCGGAGCGATCCCGACCAATGGTATTTCACCTAATCCTCTTGCCCCAAATGGACCCATGGTCGATGGATTTTCGACCAGTTTACTGAAAATTGGCGGTATATCCAAGGATGATGGAATAATGTATGTCGTAAAAGTATCTTGAGACAATTTTCCGTTCTTTGTTTCCAGTACCTCTGATGTAGCATATCCCAAACCCTGTACGATACCTCCCTCAATTTGACCTTTAACGATTTTTTCGTCAATCGGAGTTCCGATATCATATACTGCCCAAATGCCCTTGACATCTACTTCGTATGTGTCCGCATTGATCTCAACTTCGACGACATTAGCACCCCAAGAATAGTCCGGATAGGCATTTCCTTTAAATGTCTGATTATCCCAACTTAAATGAGAAGGATAGGCATAGTTTTGAATGATTTCAAATGATTCTTCATTCCAACGCTTCTTCATTTCAGTTGCACAATCCTGTAACAACCGTCCGACGATAAGTACTGTCCGTGATGCTACGGTCGGACCAGAATCCGGACAATCATGAGAGTTAGGGTAGTTGTGATGGACATGCTCGATGGGTATACCTAAGGCCGATGATACAATTTTCCTCATGGTCGTTAATACACCTTGACCAATCTCCGTATTAGAAATAAAAATCTCAACTTCGGATTTCAATTTCTTTAGTCGAACCTTGGGTTTAATTAATTCAGCCTCTCCTGCACCGGTAAATCCGCATCCATGAAAGAAAACCGAACACCCAATGCCCTTCAACTTCTCGCTCTCAAATCTTGATCGTTTTGATTTAAAATCGGACAGCGTAATGACTTCATCAGTTATAAGATCCAGAACGATTGGATCATGAAATTTGCCTTGAGTCGAGGATGTATCTCCTTGCTTTACAAAGTACTTCCTTCGCAATTGGATTGGATCGGTCCTCAACTGCATAGCAATGTTCTCCATGTGCATCTCAATAGCATAGAACGCCTGAGGTCCACCGAATCCGCGAAATGCTCCGGACACGACATTGTTTGTTGCATAGGCGGTTCCCCGAACAAACAGATTTTCCACATTGTAACAACCCGCAACACTAAATATCGTTCGTTGCAATACGACACTGGACAACCCTGCATATGCTCCGCCATCGAGTTTCACTTCGATATCGCGAGCAATGATTTCTTCGTTTTCATCAAGAAAACTTTTAATTTGGATGATTGATGGATGCCTTTTGGTTGAACACTGAATATCTTCTTGTCGCTCATAAACCAATTGTACCGGTCGTTTGGATTTGATTGCGGCTAAAGCAGCATGAACTCCGGGAATAGAAGGAAAATCCTCTTTGCCACCGAAGGCTCCCCCGGTAGGCATCTGAATGACTCGAATGCGAGAACGATCCCACCCCAATACAACTTCCAGTGACTCAACGATGTAATAAGGACACTGCATTGATCCTTGAATACATATGGTGTCTCCATCATAAGTTGCTAAAATGGACTGAGTTTCCAAATATGCCTGCTCTTGATATCCGGTTTTGAACTCATCGGATATCACTCGTTTTGCACGTTTAACTGAATCTTCAAAGTTGCCTTTATGATATTCGTAATGAACGAAGTGGGGTTGCTCTTTGAAAATAAACGGAGCACTGCAGGACTCAGCTTCTTCAATATTCAAGATCGGTTGAATGGTTTGATATTCGACATTGATTTTATTCATGATTTCTAAAATGACACTTTTCTCTGGTCCTGCTACAAGCAAAATCGGTTCACCGATATAATTGACTTCATTGACCGCAAATACCGGTTGATCGTCAAATACGACTGGTATAACGTTTTTTGCCGGTATATCGCGGTGATCTACGATAAAATAGTCCGCTGGCAGTGATGGAATCTGAATTGACAGGATTTTTGCCCTAGAAACTTTCGAACGGAATGTTTTTGCGTAAATCATCCCTTCTGGGTGATAGTCAGGCGTGTAAACTGCTTTTCCATGAATCTTGTCTTCAAAATCATAGCGCTTGATGGATTCACTGATCTTATTCATAATTCCCCTCCTTTTTTAAAATGTAATTTATAGCTTCTTTGTAGTCTTCCGGTGTATCGACGTCCATCAGTATTCCGGGGCTCTCGACTTCAATCATTCGATGAGGATGTCGTTGAATGAATGATCGTAGTGTGGAGTTTTCGGATTCAAGGATAAGTTGTCGAATCGCTGATCTGCTTAATCGAATCGGGTGTCCAGCTTGATTATTATAAGCCGGTATCACGATATCCTCATTGCTTTGAGACATTTTCTGATATACTTCATTACTGACAAAGGGGCAGTCAGCGGGCAACAAAAAAACATGTTCTCCTTTCACTTGGGAAACTCCCGTTATGATGGATGAAAACATGCCTTGTTGATGATTTGGATTATTTACGATATCAACTCCTTCGATGTCTTTTATATGTTCAATAATGTCTTCGCTTCGATATCCGATTACAACTAAAACCCGGGATACAAATGGTAACATCGAAAAAATACTTTGCCTCAGAATGGATTGTCCATCCAGTGGTAAAAGTAGTTTCAAATGAGGTGACATTCGTTCGGATTTTCCTGCAGCGATGATCACACCTTCTGTACACATAGACACTCCCCCTTTGAAGTGACAAAATTTGTGGACAAAAACGCACGCAACCTGTGCTACTTTTACATGGATGATTTTCTTGTTTTGTTAATTCAATTATATTCCTGTTACGTACAAATAACAATCAGTCTTGAGTCGATTTCTCTTAGGTAGTAAATTATGCGATTAAAAGCTCATTTCTATAATATAACGTTGTTGCACTAAAGGTATCTCCATCTTCCAAATCTCCAGCAGCAAATCCTTTCTTAAACCATCGGATTCTTTGTTCTGAAGTACCGTGAGTAAAATTGTCAGGTGTCACCCGACCTTGAGTCTGCTCTTGTATCCTGTCATCTCCGACAGCTCCGGCCGCATTGATGGCTTCCTGTAAGTCACCTTCTTCAAGATACCCCATACCTTGAATGTGATGCGCCCATACTCCGGCCATATAGTCTGCTTGTAATTCAAGCCGGACGGACAACTGATTGAATTCCGTCGTACTGACCTTTGAACGCATATCATAGAATTCTTCCAAAATTCCAAGCTGGTATTGAATATGATGTCCGACTTCGTGGGCAATAACATAGGCCATCGCAAAATCTCCAGGTGCATTAAATCGCGTTTTTAACTCTTTATAGAAAATTAAGTCAATGTATATCGTTTGATCGGCCGAGCAATAAAATGGTCCGATATTTGAAGATGCGGTTCCACATCCGGAATTCGTAGTATCTCTGTATAATACAAGTTTTGCTGGTTGATACACCTTACCATACTCCGCAAACACTTTCTTCCAGACAACTTCCGTATCGGCCAAGACGACCGAAACAAACTCTCCCATCTCTATTTCTTCAGCTGTTAAAGGATCATTATTGCTTGATCCTCCGTTAAACAAATTACCTAACAAGGCACTGGGATCACCGGTAATAAGAGTGTATATAAGCAAAACCGCAATACCTACACCGCCGATTGCAGTTTTACTGCCACCGATACGTCGATCAGTTACGTTTCCGCTCGTTGTTCTTCCTTTCCATTTCATGTCAAAAACCTCCTAGAACATAGTGTGCTCTATAGCTTCATTATAGCACTAAACCTTCAGTATAATTTTTTTATAAATTTGACGAATCATTACATTATCTTTTATTGGTGTTGAGTGAAATAATCTTTCGAAGTATCTGAGGATCATACATCCTGTCTTTTAAGGAATCAACATCGGAAATAAGAGAATCGTCCGAATCAAAATACTTCGCAATTTTCGATAACATCCTTTGATACAGTTGATTTTGAAAGCTCTCAACTTTATGATTTACGATGGAATGAAAATATAAGAGGATCAATGCGGGTATAAATTCAAAGCACGATGATTCAATCCAGAAATCCGTTTTATCAAAAGGCGGAAAATATTGTTGCAACAATTTCTCGATGATCAGAAATCCGTCATCCCCGGATTTCCAAATATCTACGAATACATAATCAAACGGATCAATGAATTTATGATTGAAAAAGTCAAAGGCGTCACCTTCTATGATTTTGATTTTGTCTTTCTGAGGAAATTGAGGAAGGATGTATTCATTAAACATTTTAATCACACTTGTTGACTTTTCAATGATGGTCACCGACTCTACTTCAGGATTTAGCAACGCCATAAACACGAAATAACCGATTCCCAGTCCGAAAGTCAATACATTTCCGTGAGCCTTTTTGGCATAAGGATCGATCGTGCAGGATTCAGATGGAGCATCAAGCATCCAAACATCATTGTTTTGCCATAATACCGCTGCCTTATACGGTTGATCCAATGCGCGCAGCTGCATCCAATCGTTAAGTTCCCGATCTTTGTCAAAAATAATACCCGAAACATTGAAAAGACGATTGGCCGGTAATAATTCCGAAGAAAAGCGAAATTCTTCGTTCTCAATTTTGTCTAGTCGGATGTTAAAGTTGTAAGGACTTAACATAAAATCTTGAGACTGAATGAATAAGGACGGCCAACTATCTTCAGATCCTTCGAATTCTTGAAAGCCGGCCTTGAGCATTTGGCGTTGAATATATTTCTCGTTTTTTGGTGTTACTTTCATATCTAAAAAGCGATTTTTATTTTCGTTTTTCATGTTATTCATGCATCTTCGAAAGAAACGATCTATTTCAGGTGTTTGTTGAATCTTCATTACATGCTCCTTAGGATATACATTCATTTTAACACACGTAGCAATTCATTAGCCGATGATTCTTCAATGATGAATCGTATGCCCGGGACTGTTTATTCATTAAAAAAGACCCGGATTTACTTCGCCGAGTCTTTTTTGCAAAATGCTTATTTATAAGAAGCGATGAATGCATCAACTTCCGTGTCTGTAGGCAAGGATGGTTGTGCACCTACTTTTAATGTACTTAATGCTCCAACTGCATTTGCATATTTTGCGGATGCAACTATATCTTTGGTTTCAGCATACTTTTTAGCTAGTGCACCGGTAAATGCATCGCCAGCCGCCGTTGGATCAAGTGCAACAACTTTGTATGGAGGAACTAACTCGTCGACACCTTCACCATAAATATAGGAACCGCGATCTCCAAGTTTTAATGCAACAAATTTACATTCGTTACGCTGATGCAAGATTTTAGCTGCAGCTCTGCACGTGTCCAGATCTGCCGGATAAATACCGGTCAGTGCTTTCGTTTCAGTTTCATTTGGTGAGAGAATCGTCAATCCCTTAAGTTGCTCCAATGGATATTCTTGAGCCGGACCTGCATCCAAAACCGTAATGACACCTTTCTTCTGCGCCAATTTTACTGCGGCAATATTGGCTTCCAGAGGAATTTCCAACTGTAATAACAGTGCATCAAAGTCTTCTTCAAACACTTCCTCCAAACCTTCCGGGGTCGTTTCCATGTTGGCACCTGGACAGATAACTAAGCGGTTTTTCCCACCTTTTTCCAACAAGATTACTACGAATCCACTGTGAGAGCCTTCTTTCATCTTCAGGTTCTTCGTATTGATGCCTTCTGAAGAAAGCATGTTGACCAAGACATCTCCGTTGGCATCATTCCCCAATGTACCAAAGACTGAAACCTTTGCGCCAAGACGAGATGCAGCTACTGCCGCATTGGATCCTTTGCCCCCGCAAGCATTTCCGTAGATCGCACCAAGAACACTTTCACTCAGTTCAGGCGCTCTATCCATAGTCAAAATAAGATCCATCATAACACTACCAACCATTAGAATTTTTGTTTGCATGTATTTGCCTCCTTTGACAATACTTCATTCAAATACTAGCACTCAATTTTTCAAATAACAATGAAAACTATGTGAAAATTACAGTTCTTATTAACAACTTTTATAGACAATTAACTCACACCCTTATAATTTCGAACCTCGGGCATATGATTGGATATTATTTCGAATTCGAAATATAATTTAACTATTAACAAAGGAGACTATTTATTATGAATCAACTTAAGGGAATCCACCATGTCACTGCTATTACCAGCAGTGCAGAGAAAAATTATGAATTTTTTACCAATATATTAGGAATGCGACTGGTTAAGAAGACGGTCAATCAAGATGACATCAATACTTATCACCTGTTCTTTGCGGATGATCGCGGCAGTGCAGGTACAGATGTTACTTTCTTTGATTTTCAAGGATCCGCCAAAGCGGTCAAGGGAAACAATGAAATCTCTCGGATCGGTCTTAGAGTCAAAGATGATGCCTCATTAAGATATTGGGTAAAACGCTTTGATCATTATAATGTCAAACATGAAGGAATCAGAGATTTATTTGGCAGAAAGGTTCTTTATTTCAGTGATTTTGATGATCAGGAATATGCCTTGTTCTCAGATGAAAACAATATAGGCATCGGATCAGGAACACCGTGGCTTAACGGTCCTGTTCCGGTAGAATTCGGGATTACCGGATTAGGTCCCATATATTTTAGAGTCAACAACGTCGATCGCATGAATGCGATTCTGAGTGATATCATGATGATGCGCTTTACTTCCAAAGAAGATTCATACTATTTGTTTGAAATGGGTGAAGGCGGTAATGGTGCGAGCGTGATTCTCGATGAACAATCCTCCTTGCGCTCGGCTCAACAGGGATTTGGCGGAGTTCACCATGTAGCTTTCAGAATCGAAGATAAAGCCGAGTTGGATCAATGGATTGAGCGACTTAACTCATTTAAAGCCGGACACTCCGGATTTGTGGATCGTTTTTACTTTAAATCCTTATATACACGACTTTACCCGGGAATCTTGTTTGAATTCGCGACGGAAGGTCCGGGATTTATTGATGATGAAGAACCGTATGAAACGTTAGGAGAATTATTGGCATTGCCTCCGAAATTCCGTAATCGTCGAGATTATATTGAATCTCTCGTCCGTCCGATCGATACTATTCGCAGTACCAGAGTATTTGAGAAGGAGTACTTCGATTGAAAAACGATCTTAAAACACTGACCATATTGCTTCGGGCAACTAACTTCATCCAAGAGAAAATAAAAGAAGATGTTTTTAGGTATGACTTGAACTTATCAGAGTTTGGAGCACTTGAGGTTTTGTATCACAAAGGGCCCCTGCCCGTACAAGCGATCTGTGAGAAAGTACTGATTGCAAGTTCTAGCATGAGCTATGTTATTGAGAATCTGATTAAGAAAGAACTTATCGAGAAAATAAAAGATCCGAGTGATCGTCGAATCCATATCGTTCATTTAACGGATAAAGGAGTTAGGTTGTTTGATGACATATACCCCAAACACCTGGCTCATATGCGATCAGTCATCGATGCGCTTGACGCAAGCGAAGAATATGAATTACAGAAGTTATTAAAGAAACTGGGCAAACAATAAGTAAGGGCGAAAGCCCTTTTCTGCTGAAAAAAAAGGGCTTTCGCCCTTAGTGCCTACTCGATATTAAATTCGCCGAAAGCAAGTACATCGCCGTGTTCGGACATCATTTTCTTCTCATAACGATAGAATCCTTTGGGAAGTTCGTTATAGAAGAATGACAAGTCCAGACCGCCTTCGATCGTTTCGCCTGGATTGAGATTGTAAGCAATCATGATGAAAGCAAAATCATCTTTCATTTCAACTTCTACCCACTTTGCTCCATCGTATTGAAACAAGGTGAACATCAAACCGTAAGAGTAAACATTTTGAGTATTGTTCTTAATCGTAAACTTTAACGGAATAGATTGATCGGTTACTACTGTGTTTTCAAGTTCCAGGTATATTGGCATGATCCGATCATTATCCGCCAACTCTGAGTTGTTTAGATCGCCTGCCGCAGCCGAGCAACCGGTAAGCACAAGCAATATGGATAACATGGTAATTAATGTTTTGAGTTTCATAGAATCTCTCCTTTGAGCTTCATTATAGGTTAAACTTGTGCAATTTCCACAAATTTATGACAAGATGCATTTGGATGAGAATAAGTTACTCAAAACAAAAGTTACGCTATCCAATTTGAGTACGTCATAAACAAATATTGTCCGTTATTGAGTTTCGATGATGATCGAAATTGAATTAAGATTCGGTCTATATTTCGACTATAATCGAAATACACTTTAACGACAAACATAATCAACCAATGAAATCTCGGAAAAAAAAGCACTTTCGTGCTTCAACTTCAATGGTGCGCGTGAAGGGACTCGAACCCCCATGGTTGCCCGCTAGATCCTAAGTCTAGTGCGTCTGCCAATTTCGCCACACGCGCAGTGCCAATTTATTATAACAACAACTGGCATTGAAATCAAGACTTCACTTCATCTTGATTCATAACAAATCGCAAGGCATCCGCAACAGTATCAAAGCACTGGGAAGCCACTTCTTTGACTGCGTCCTCACCACTGCACATTGCAAATCCATTAAACCCTTTGATCATTGGAATGTCGTTGAATGAATCTCCAATTGTATAAATAGGTCCATCGAATTCATAGTAGTCATTGATATGAAACAACCCCGACTTTTTGGTTATACCATAAGAAACGACATCGATCCCATCATAGAACGGATAGGCTTTTATGATGCCGTGATACTTTTGGTTCCATAAATCAGCATAATAATGAGACAGTCCTTCCTGGTTGAACTTAACGAAAATACCGACAGCAGTCTTTTCTTTTATGATGTCCTTAATATCGATCAGCTGATCTACAAAGTCCTGCGTGTATGTTGCGTCATGAAGTCCAAACTTATATCCATCACTGATGCCATAGAATGCAACCTTGTCCTGAGGGATACTGTTGACGATTTCCATGCAAATCTCAAAATCCATCAGTTGGTAAAACAGTTCTTCACGATGCTGATTCATCACGATGCTACCATTATTGCCCACTAAAAAGTCTACAGGTACTCCATACTTCTCGATTTCAGAAACGATCGAACCAATCGATCGACCCGTAGCGATACCAAAAAGATTTCCCTGTGAGCGAAACTTATGAATCATATTCAATGTATCTTGCGAGACTTTACCATTTAAATGCAATGTCCCGTCATAATCTGAAGCAAACAATTTCATAACACCACTTCCTTGACCTCTATTGTACACCAAAAGAAAAGCAGATGGAAACCCATCTGCTATAAAACCGAAACGACTTTGTACCCTTTGTCTTCCAGCAACCTTCGAACTTTGTTTTTATCGAGTTCATCAACACGAAGCACCATTTCACTTACTCCATTGCGATGAGCCGCAAAATGGGTGATATTGATGTTTTGATCAGTAAATACTTTTGCCAGTTCCATGATCACGCCCGGTTTATCTTCTTTCATCTCAATTACTACCCGCGTGCCCTTTTGGTGATACCCCAGCAACTCCACAAACGCCTTCAGGATATCGTTTCGGGTAATGATACCCAACAATACTGAATCTTCACCGACGACCGGCAAACAACCGATATCGCGAGTCTCCATGATATCTGCGGCTTCTTCTAGCAGGGCTTCCGGAGATATCGTGAACACTTTTTTGATCATGATATCCTTAACTTTTGTCTTCGATAATAAATAATTGATTTCATGCATCGACAAAGATGTGGCGTTGGAAGGGCTATTCTCCGCAACGACTCCTTCTGTCACCAATCCAACCAAACGACCACGCTCAATGACGGGCAATCGATGAATACTGTGATCATGCATCAAATCCAACACTTCCGAAATCGTTTGATCCGGATGAATGCACACCGGATTGACGGTCATTCTGTTTTTTACGTACATAATCTACCCTCCCAAGTAAACTTTCTGAATTTCTGGACTACTCAATAATTCCTCACCGGTACCACCCAACACGATCGTACCTGTTTCCAGTACATACGCCCAGTCTGCAATCTTTAGTGCCTGCATCGCATTTTGTTCAACAAGCAATATCGTCGTACCCTGTGCATTAATCTCTCGAATGATGTTAAATATCTCTTTGACCAGCAAAGGAGCCAGCCCCATACTTGGTTCATCCAACAATAACAATCTTGGTCTAGCCATTAATGCCCGCGAAATCGCAAGCATCTGTTGCTCACCGCCGGATAAAGTTGATGCATCCTGATTGCGTCGGGAGTACAAA
>PHAF01000006.1 GCA_002841605.1 Firmicutes bacterium HGW-Firmicutes-10
CGTCCCCCAGCCAAAATCATTCCTAACATTTGGTTTTGTCGCATAGCGAATCTCCTCCTATGATGATGTGTTTGTCTTCTTACTTTCATTATAACTGTTTAACGACATAGATAAAAGTAAACAAAATCAAAAAAGGCACGAATGTGCCTTATATACCTTAATAACAAGCGATATTGCTGTCTGTCCTTGACTCGCATCCCCCTACCAATGTACCGTTTTTAAGCCTAATGATGACTTGTCCGCGTCCAAACGAACCTACCTGTTTTGATACCTCGACATCATGTCCGCGCTTGATCAACTGCTTCACTAGCTTCTGATCAAAACTCTCTTCCACCCAAATCTTTTTACCCTCAACCCACTGCCAGCGAGACACATCCAAAGCTGCCTGCGGATTTATGTGAAAGTCGATCATGTGAGATAACACTTGAAGATGAGCCTGAGGCTGCATGAATCCCCCCATGATTCCAAAAGGGCCGATGGCATCACCGTCTTTCATTAAAAAGCCGGGAATTATGGTATGCAGAGTTTTCTTTCTTGGAGCAACGACATTGATATGGTTCTGATTTAATGAGAATTGTGCCCCGCGATTGTTCATGGCAATCCCGGTACCTGGTACGACCATCCCACTGCCAAAGCCGGTGTAGTTGCTTTGAATGAAGGAGACCAAGTTTCCTTCGCTATCCGCGGTTGCAAGATATACAGTGCCTGAACTATGAGGTGTAAGAGGTGTATAAATTTGAGCTTTCTTCTTCAGTTGTTTGGAACGGATAAATCCATATTCATCACTCAAAAGAAACTCGATATTTGTGATTCTTGGATCACTGATATGCTCCAATCCATCAGCAAATGCCATCTTCGTTGCTTCAATCTGCTTATGAATCGTATCAATGCTCTGATGATCTTTAAGTTTGAACTGCTTTAGAATATTTAACGCCATCAGCGTGATTGCACCCTGACTATTTGCCGGAATTTCCAACACGGTATATCCGCGATAATCCGTAAATATCGGTTCAACCCATTCGACATCATATTCTTCCAGATCCGATTTTTCAAAGAACCCTGAGTACTTCTTACTTTCCTCAACGATACGATCCGCAATTTCTCCTTTATAGAAAACATCAGAACCAAACTTCGCTATTAATTCCAAAGTTTTGGCATGATCAGGCAGCCTGACGATATCCCCAAACTGAGGAGCCTTCCCGTCGAACAAAAACGTATCTTTCCACCCATCAAAACGTGGGTGATTTTCCTCTTTTTCCAGATAGCGAACAACCGATGCTTTCCAACCAGAAGCCAATGTCGAACCGACAGGATAGCCTTCTTGTGCATAGCGGATGGCCGGTTGGAAACATTCACTTAGTGAAAGGTTACCAAACCTTTTATTTAATGCTTCCCAACCTTTAATCTGACCCGGAACCATCACGGGCGTCCAGTCAAACATGGGCATCTTCTCAACATCCCCATGTTTCTTACTAACGTTAGACAATGTGAAATTCGATGGGGAATAACCACTCGCATTCAAACCAAAAATCTTCTTATTCATCCATACGATCGCAAAACAATCGCCACCCAGACCATTGGCCGTCGGTTCTACCACGGTCAAAGCCGCAGCTGTGGCAATCGCAGCATCCACAGCGTTACCGCCTTTACGTAAAATTTCCAGACCGGCTGAAGATGCCAAGGTACTTCCCGTTGCGACCATCCCGTTTTTAGCTAGAATCAAGTTTCGATGTGATACGAATTTCGATGAATGATTTTCAAATGAAATCATGTTTTTCCTCCCTAAAAGAAAAAGGCATTACGCCTTTCGGTTTAACAAACGTAGACGACTCATCAAAATCAAGATACCAAATCCTATCACGATCGTAAATGGAACCATGATCGTTGCTTTGACAACGCGAAGCAAAAAGCTGATCAATACCGGAATGTTATACATGATTGCCAACCACAACGGCGTCAAAATCAATTGCACAACAACTTCCACCAATACGACGCTCATCGCCCAGACACTGATCGGAAAATCATTTTCATATTTCTTATATTTCTTCGTTAACAGATTCATAAAGAACATCATCGCGCCGATCATCAAGACACTACCGGCAGAAAAAATCAACTTGATCGTCAAGGTGATTTCAATGACATTCCCTTCGGATACGATAGAAGGTGTTAACCATAAATAAGCCAGTGCTCCAACAAGAAAACTAAGCAGTAATCCCTGCGAAACCATATAGGCAACTTTCGGCGACCATTTGATTCTCTTTGAGAACAACAACGCCGGAATTAATCCGATGATGATTTTATTCAAGGTGAATCCAAAGAACGGAAAGCCGGTCGGCGTCACGATTAATCCTAAGAAGTCTTGAACGATACCGCTGATAAAAGCCCACGAAGGGCCAAACAAAACCCCAATGACCATTAAAGGCAGCTGAGAGAAGCCAATGCGCATTGACGGAAAGCCGAACAACGGAATCATCAATGAAAAAAACTGCAAAGCCACTGAAAGTGCAATGAACATTGCAATGATCGCCAATTTCTCGCCGGTCACATGAAGCTTATCTATTCTAAACACAAAGAAACCGATAATCAGAATCGCAATAACTGCGATGATTTGATAAGTGAGTGCCATCGTTATCCCTTCCTTTACTTATTTATTATACACGCTCGCACCATCGATATAAAGTAGAGCGAACCGGTAATCACCAGCGTACCCCCACTGCTACGTGACAAACCTTCTTGATATGCCTCAGAAAAATCGGGAATGATCGATACATCGAACCCCCTTCCCAAAATTTCTGCTTTTTGTGCCCTATAAAAATCAAACTCGCAAACGATCACTTCATCCGAAACACCAACCAACATCCTCAACATTTTATCTGTTTCTTTGTCCTTTAGTGCCGAAAATATTGTTACTAGCGGTCGTGGCAATGAAGACAATGACTCCGTCAAAGCTTTGATGCCATGCTCATTATGCGCCCCATCGACGATAACCAGTGGAACTTCACTGATAACCTCAAAACGCCCCAACCATCGGGCTTCTTTGATGCCCGATAATAATTGCTCATCCGAAAGTGTGATCCAACCCGTATCTCTCATGTAACAAAGCGTTTCAATCGCCAGAACACTGTTACCAATCTGATATTTCGCCACCGACTTCAATTCGACATTCAAGCCCTTATAAGTATAACTTTGTTTCCACCCGTCCAATGCAGAAGAAATATCCGCATTTACAACCGTTAAAGAACATTCTTTATTCGCACATACTTTAGATATGACGGACAAAGGTTCCTCATCGTTCACTCCGGTAAATACCACGGATCCCGGCTTGATGATTCCGGCTTTTTCAAAAGCAATTTTCCCAAGAGTATCTCCCAGATATTCCATATGGTCAAAGCCGATATTGGTAATCACACAAATCTTTCCAAAAATAACGTTGGTCGCATCCAAGCGTCCACCCAAACCAACCTCAAATACTGCCCATTCTACCTGTTGATCAAGAAAATACCAAATCGCTACAAGCGTATCAATTTCAAACATCGTTAAAGAATACTTCTGCCAATAAGGAACTGTCCGATTAATGTAATCCAATAACTCCTCATCTGAGATGGGAATATCACTAATTCTCAATCGATCATTATGATTGATCAAATGCGGGGAAGTGAAAAGTCCGGTCTTATAACCGGCTGTTTCCAACACGCTTCGCAAATAGTTGGCCGTACTTCCCTTACCGTTTGTACCGGCGATATGAAGACAATTTAATTGATATTGGGGATTTCCCAAGTCTTCCATCAACTGAGCAAACAGTTTCAATGCAAAGGTATTGGTGGATGTTCTCTTAGAAATTGCCGCAATGGCAGATTCAATATCGTAAAACATATGCCTCCTATAGCCGCCAGTTCACCGGCGTACGATTTGTCTTCTTCAAAAAATCATTGGACTTGGTAAACGGACGCGAACCAAAGAATCCGTGATATGCCGATAGCGGTGATGGATGAGGAGCTTTGAGTATCAAATGATGCTGATTGGTGATAAGCGGTTCCTTCATTTGTGCGTTTCTTCCCCAAAGAATAAAAACTACTGGCAAGGGATGTTGGTTGCATCGCTTCAATACTTCATCTGTAAATATCTCCCATCCTTTGTTTTGGTGGGAGTTAGGCTTACCCTCTTCAACTGTTAGTACAGCATTTAACAAAAGCACACCTTCCTTTGCCCAGGGAACCAGATAGCCAACATCAGGAAAAGGCAAATTTAAGTCATTGCTGTATTCTTTGAATATGTTCTGTAGACTTGGCGGGAATGGTGTTTTTGGTTTAACGGAAAAACACATGCCATGCGCCTGACTGGGTTGATGGTAAGGATCCTGTCCAAGAATGACGACTTTCAAATCATCGTAGTCCGTATAGCCAAAACAAGAGAAAACATCCTCTTTCTTTGGATAGATAATTTTCTCATTATATTCTTTGGATAGAAAAGCAGAAAGCTCTTTGAAATATGGCTTCTCAAACTCATCCTTCAGAAACTGTGTCCAACCATTTTGAAACATATGTGTTCCTCCCTAGTCACTGATCATTGCTTTCTCTCTATCTCTTCGACGATGATAAATTGTCGCATAAATGACTAAAATTACAGGAAACATCGAACAGAAAATAACAGCCAGTGGCAGAAATATTTCTTCAGGGAAAATAAACGAGAAAGTGATGATGGTTAACATACCTAGCAGTCGTCCTGAAGTAATGCCGATTTCCTTGGAAATGACGTAACCTAAGATGTTTTCTTTCTCCATATAGTCCGATGTAGCATTCATCGTAATGATTTGAAATGGAATCACATAAAACGGCGCTACCAGTGAGGCAAGTATACCAAACGCAATCGCTCCTGCAGTCGTCGGGAATACTACGAGGATGATCGTGCTAATAGAGGTAAAAATTGCTCCATACTGATACATTTTTATCCGGTTTTGACGATTGATGATTTTTCCGGACAAATAGAAAGATGCGATACTGATGAGAGCGAAAAATGCGAGTAAACGACCATAAGTACTTCCGCTACCACCGGTTGCCCGATAAATTAGAAGTCCTGTCAACATTAAAACCAGTGAATCACGGATACCAAACAGCAAGTGTGAATTGAATATATAGGACCATTGTTTATCTTTGGTTTGAAAAACTTTATCAAGTACTGTGAACTTACCTTTTTGACTGATCTCATGAATCGTTGATGCCAAATATGCAATGATCAGATACAAGACGATGACGAGTTGGAAAATCCGCAAGTATCCTTCCGTATCATTGGGTGACCATGCAACGATTTGAGCCGCAAAAAGCGGTGCGATAATGTTTGTCAGCCCATTAAACATTCCCATATAGCCAAGATATTTCCCGCGCGACTCTTTTGTGGATACCAATTGATTTAAACTTACCGTCGATAACCAGAAGAAACCTTCTCCCATTCCGAAGATTACCCCAATGCCATAAATCGCATATCCCAGTTCGCCGATTCTTTCTCGTAGTGTCAAAAGCACCAATAATCCGCACACGATCAATAATAAACCTGCCGTCATAGTGAGAGATAAACGATATTTACGGCCAATATGTGCACCAATAGTAAAGGCAATCGGAAAAAATCCGAATCGTACCATCGCATAAGCCGTCATCGTGACCAGTGATCCGGTAAATTTATATAAATACACATTCACAAAAACCGCCGTCATTGCCGAAGCCATTGCGTAAGTCCCGTTGATAGCGATCATTTTTATTTCTTGCTTATTTAAAGCACTTGTTCTTCTCATATCATTCCTAGCGGTTATTTTCTGATAACCATGATTCATACAAACTGATAAATATTTGTTGAGCTTCTAAAGGGGATATTTCTTGATTGAATACAGATTTCAGAATATTCATGAAATCTGCCTCCAGATAAAAATCAAAGCCAAGTTTCGATGTGTTTTCCGGAAGAGCGACCATTGGTTCAATTTCACTGTATGTATAAGCCAGACTCATCTGCCGGCGGTTTTCACTCATTTGAAAATCTGCAAGCCGATCTCTTGCGATTACCAATACTTTTTTAGTTGAATTCAGCGCAGTTTGTGTAAGTTCGGGTTTTGATAGTATTCGAAGGATTTCCTGTGTCAACGATGGCGCATCATTTTTCAAAGCTACCAGTCCCGTCACAATGACCAAAGGTCTTAACTGGTTTTCTTTATACGTAGGAAATGCCGAGAATACATAATCCACATTATTTAGCTCTTCGATTTGCTCAACAAACATCCATGGACCGGCCATACCAAATGGCGAGATTTGTTCATTGATCATTTTATCATATAACCAGCTATCTCTTGGTTTTGCGTTATGATCCCAAGTGACCTGACCAATATCCGCAATAAAGTTAAGTGATTCAAGAAAGCTTTCTTTTTCGAAACCTGGCTGAGTAGCATCATTGTCACTAAACAAATGCCATTCCCCTGCAGTTAAAAAAGGATAGAATTGCCACTTTTCTTCAAAAGTAAATGGAAATACGATTTGAATTTCTTTGTTGTTATAAACGTTAGATTTGCTTTTCCATTGTTTTGTAAGATCGATCAAATCTTCCCACCGTGACAGCGACTGAGGAAGATTTGTTTCAGTCACACTCCCCACATCATAGCCCAGTTTTTCAAGCATGGTTTTATTATATACAAACAATAAACCTTGATAAGAGAATGGGCGAAATAAGGTTTCACTCATATTGATGACCTCAGTGAACTGAGCGATACCTTCAGTACTTTTCTCGCTGTCAATTCTTAGGTCAAACGGGACTAAGTAATCATAAAGCAGTGCTGCCTGATGTGTATCGGTATAGAAGATGTCTACGCCTAAATCCAATGCTTGTTGAGCAGACAAATTTTCTATGATGCGAAAGTCAAAATTGATGGTATGTCCGGGATGCAATTGGTAAAACTGATCGATAAACCAATCTTGAATGGCTTTGGATGGAAGAGCTATTGTGATTTTTGAACGATTCTCAACTTTAAATATTTTGTTATTTGTGTCATAGCAAACTGTATTTCCATCCAAACGACAAAAATCGCCACTCACGTAACTCGAATAAACATATCCACCGCTGACAACCGTAATAATCGCGGCTAAAATCCCAAACATCCACTTACGCACACTACCACCTCAAAGTACACAGTTATATTATCAAATAGCCAAGGTAAACACAAATGAAATCAGAGAAAAGAAAACGGGCAGTGCCCGTGTTCTCTTATTTATCTTACAGTTTTCGGATGCGCTCCAACACATGTTTATACGTAATACCATACTTCTCCATCAATGCTGCCGGTGTACCACTTTCCCCAAAAGTATCTTCAATGCCTAACATCGAGATTTTGACCGGATGATGCTGACTGACGACTTCCGCAACCGCGGACCCCAATCCGCCAAGTACATTATGCTCTTCGCAGGTAAGAAGGACATCGTGAGTTTTCGCAAGATCGATCAACAGATTTTTGTCTATAGGTTTGATCGTATGAATATTGACGACCGTGACCAAAACGCCCTCTTCCTTGAGAATGTCCGCTGCTTTTAATGCTTCTTGAACCAAAATTCCGGTTGCAACGACCGCAACTTTTACTCCTTTGCGCAAAACAACGCCCTTGCCTATTTCAAAAACATAGTCTTCTGAATTAGCGGTTTCAACCGCACTTCTGCCTAAACGGACATAAACCGGTCCTTTATATTTCGCTACAGCTTTTATTGCCTGCATCGTTTCGATGTCATCACACGGTTGAATGACTGTCATATTCGGAATGCTGCGCATCAATGCGATATCTTCGATAGCCTGATGGGAAGCACCATCTTCACCCAAGGTGATTCCGGCATGCGTCGCACAAATTTTCACATTCAGTTTAGGGTAACAAATGGAGTTTCGAACGATTTCGAAAGCCCGACCAGCCGCAAACATTGCGAAACTGGAAGCGAACACGGTGTTTCCACCGGTAGCGATTCCCGCCGCAACGCCCATCATATTGCACTCCGCAATTCCCATATTGAAATGTCGAGAAGGATTAGCTGCTTGTGCATCCGCTGTTTTAGTGGATTTAGACAAATCCGCATCTAAAACAAATATTTTCTCATCTTCAACGATCAGTTTGGCTAAGGCTTTACCATATGCCTCGCGAGTTGCCATTTTTGCCATATTACTCACCACCCAATTCTTTCATAGCTAAAGCGAATTGCTCCGGATTGGTCGCAACGCCATGCCATCCATAATCATTTTCCATAAAGCTGACCCCTTTGCCTTTAACTGTCAAAGCAATTATGACTGTGGGTTTGCCTTTGCATTCACGGGCTAGGGTATATGCTTGTTGAAGAGCATCGATATCATGTCCGTTAAGAGTCAATACGTTCCAGCCGAAAGCCTTAAATTTCTCATCGATCGGCAGAGGATTCATGATTTTTGTTATATCCCCGTCTATTTGTAAACCGTTTAGATCCACGATAGCCAACAGATTGTCTAGTTTATAATGGGCGGCGGCCATCGCAGCTTCCCAAACGATACCTTCCTGACTTTCGCCATCACCCAACAGAGAATATACTCTAAATGGCAGTCCTTTGGCTTTGTAAGATAAGGCCATCCCAACAGCCGCTGATATTCCTTGACCCAATGAACCTGTCGACATATCGACGGAATCCACATAATTCATGTTTGGATGTCCTTGCAAGCGTGAATTGATCTTTCTGAAAGTCATCAGTTCTTCTTGAGGAATGAACCCCTTTTCCGCATGCACCGCAAAAAGCAGCGGTGTGGCATGTCCCTTAGACAATACGAACTTATCTCTTTCAAGATCATTCAAATTGTCTTGATTAATGTTCATTTCGTTGAAGTAGAGTGTCGTCAAGATTTCTACGCCGCTCAAAGATCCGCCGATGTGACCGGATTTCGCTTCGTTGACCATCTTCACGATATTGATTCGCACTCTTTTGGCGATGTCTTCAATCTGTGTTTTATTAAGCATTGTCATCACTCCTGTCTTTCTATGTTATTATACAATATTTCACATCAAAATGAATTGTCAGACGCAAATCCGCCATAGTTAACCGCTTTCATTTTCTAACTAATCATAAAAAAGAAAGTTAAGTTTAGACAATGTTCATAAATCAAATCCATGTAATCGATTCCACATCTTATGACTTCGCCTTATCTGATGCAAAGCGCTTACATTCATGATAGAATAATTTGTGAAAGGGGAGAATATAATGAGCTATCTCGATAAAATCGTTACAGAACTTGCGAAACAAGAGCAAAAGAACAAAACTATATTCAACTATGTCATCCCGGATTTGTGGGACAGTGCGGATGTAAAAGTCGATAAGATCGATGTCAAAGACGGAAATCTGATCGTCAATCCATATCAGTTTTTTCAATCACTGATTAAGGATGAGTTTTTAAACAAAACAAAAAAGAAAGCGGATTTTTCTAAGCCATACTACTTGGGTCAACCGAAAAATAAGATCAAAGGATTGAGAAACGGGGATTGGATCCGTCAAAGTTTCGCATATTCCATGATGATCCGTTCCTCCGCCAGTTATGATCACGATCGCAGCGGAAGGCTGGAGGAGTTCAACCTTTACAATCTTAAGGAAACCGGCACCTTTGTCAAAGCTTTGGCTTACTTGCCTTTACTCAAAAAAATGGGTGTTGATGTCCTTTATATGTTACCAATTTCAAAATATTCTCTCAAAGACAAAAAAGGAGAACTTGGCTCTCCTTATGGAGTATCAAATTTCTTTAAATTGGATGAAGGGCTTAAAGATCCGATGACAGGTCCGGATTGCACAGTGGAAGATGAATTCAGAGCTTTTGTCGAGGCGTGCCATCGCTTGGATATGAAAGTAATCATTGACATCATCCCACGGACCAATTCCGTAAATTCCGATTTGATCATCGATCATCCGGACTGGTTTTACTGGATATCCCTGGATGACTTATCGGATTATGCATCTCCATTTGTTCCCGGATTAAAATCTGCCTTACCGGCTAAGAAAGAATATTTCGAACAAGTATTTGCTTCCGAAGAAGTCATTGTTCATATTAAAAAATTCAAACCAAATCCGAAAGACACCAATCCTGATTTATGGAAAAAACTGGTAAAAAAATGGAAAGACGGACATGGCAAATATGAAGTATTGGACCTTGTTCAACAAATGTTTGATCTGACGATTGCTCCGGCATTCTCAGATTGTATCAATGATCCCCAACCGGCGTGGAGTGATGTAACGTTCTTCCGATTGTATCTTGACCATCCCGCCAATTCGCAGCCTTACCTAAAAGATTTGGGTGAAGTCAATCCTTACATCCTTTTTGATGTTGCGAAATCCAGTTTGAATCCAGGTACAATTAAAAATATGGAGCTTTGGAACACACTGGCGGATATCATCCCGTTTTTCCAACGGGAGTTTGGTATCGATGGTGCACGTATCGACATGGGTCATGCCCTTCCGGATGAATTAATCAGTATGATATTGACCAAGGCTAGAGATGTCGATCCGAATTTCTGTTTCATAGCAGAAGAACTGGACGTAGAAAATGCGAAAACATCGAAAGAAAAAGGTTATAACATGATCATTGGGGATGGTTTCATCCGTTTGCCACGTGTACTTGAAGGTTTATTTAATTCCTTTGTCTATGGTGCCATGAATCTTGAATCACCATTGTTCTCAGTCGGTGAGACTCATGATACACCAAGACTTGCTGCCAGAGACGGTGGTGAGACATTAGGGAAAATGGTATCCATATTTAACCTCTTTGTTCCCAATACGATTCCTTTTCTAAACAGTGGACAAGAAGTTTATGAACGGCAACCCATGAATACCGGATTGGACTGCCGTCCCAATGAATTGTTTATGCTAGAAAAAGATGATCCCTATTATGGCAAGTTGGCTTTGTTTGATCGATATGCCTTCCACTACAACCATAAGCATCGTTGGGAAATCCCCACGGTCCTAGAAAAGGCATCGAAAATCCGTCATCAATACATCGATGCGATGATGGATATGAAGAATGTCTATCCGCTGGGATTCAGTGCTCCTTGGGATACCGCTGCCGGCTTCGGTTATGTTAACCAAGACAGAGTTCTTCTGGCTATTACAAATACCGATATGCACAATGAAAAATATCATTATGTAAAATTGGATAATCTTCCGGAACAATTCTTTGCTCAAGGTAAGACACTTGTTCAATTGCTCTCATCGGAAGATAATAACCCTTTAGAGTTGTCAATCAATGAGTATCGCGGTTTGAGCATTCACTTTGTTCCTGGCGAAGTCAAACTGTTGGAAATAAGGTAAAGCAGTAAAAAAGCAGATTTTCTGCTTTTTTTGTTGATCAGTCGGATATTTTAATCATAGATGCAGGAAAGTCGTAATCTGCGATTGGCACAATCTGTCCAAAAGCACTAAACCCAATCTGTGAGCCTTTGTACACTTTCCCATACTTTATGTACAATTGTTTCGTTTGTCCCGACTCATACTTTATATACAATGTTTTAGCATCTGAAAATCTATCCGCGAAAAACTCGATGCCTTGTTCCAATGTAGACTTGACCCGATATGACTTCCCGTTTCTTTCAAATGAAACGAATACCTGATCAATATTTTTGTCCCATTTAAACTCTGGATTCGAGTTTGAGTCGTATTCAACGGATGCTACTTTTTCCACTTTCCCATCGATGGTAACTCTTATCACTTCATCAACAGAATACTCATTGCTCTTATAGTTTTCTGGATCTTCTTTCGCAATATCAAAGATGATGTCATAAACACCACTCCAATTCATAACTTCAGAAAACACATAGCCCTTACGCACAACTTCCCATCCTCGTACCAAATCGAATGTAGCAGTAAAGAATTGTTCTATGTCATATGCATAGGTCCCATCTTGATATTTCTCAGACATTGCGATTTCGTATTGCGTATCCGATACCTTCGTCAGTTCACTTTTGTTCTCAGTCGGAACAAAAGTTTCCCTTAAGTTTGAATATATCCCAGTACCTCGTGTATAAGCCAAAGAACTCTTGACGACTTCAACATCCACAGCTTTTAAAGGTATAACTTGATGTAAAACCAAATCATTTTGTTGCAGTGTCAGTTTCCCATTATCTTTTGCATACATCAAAGTTGAAACTCCGATAATCGTAACTGACTCCGTTGATAAAGTAACATCATATTCAACTAATAGCAATTGACCCGTTTCCTCTCGATTTTTCTCTATGATATCTTTTGATACGAATCGGAAATGATTAATAGTCTTATGAGACAACAAATCACTCATTATCTGCTCTGAATCATCTGTTTTCTGACAACCGTAAACTGTAACTGTTAGAATAACGATCAGAATAAGTATTTTGAGTATTTTCATGATATATCCCCCACATATTTTCCAATAGAAATTATAGCATATTTTTGATTAAAACAAAGAGACATCCAATGATAAAAAAACTGTCGAAATCCGACAGTTTTATTCTTATTATAATCTTTATTTGACTTTTATTTCCAATACTGAATCACCAGCAACGACATCACCTGTCAATTTCAGAAAAGTGATCTCTTTCGTCTGCCCACTGGTGACTACAACCATGGTAGTTGTCGAAAAACCATGTTTCTTTATTCCGTCAAAGTCCACATTCAAAAGTGTTTGATTGGCTTTAACACCTTGTCCTTCAAAAACAAGCGTTTCAAAGCACTCACCTTTTAGTTGAACCGTATCAATACCTACATGAATAAGAACCTCAACGCCTGAGTCACTGATCAGTCCGATCGCATGTCGCGTTGGAAATACAAATGCGATCTTCCCATCGAAAGGAGCAGTGATTTGTGAATTTGTGGGTTCAATGGCGTATCCTTCCCCCATCATCTTTTTCGCAAATACTTCATCAGTGACATTGCCTAATTCGATAAGCTTGCCACAAGTTACTGCAGCAACTTTGAGTTTTTTGTTGTTGAACAGAAATGATTTCATCGTGTCTCCTTTTTGTGCATTGGCATCTGTTGAGACAATAAACTAGGACTTATTATCCCTTTAAAGCAAAGAGATAATTATCTACGACATTACGTACTTTTGTAATTCTGCCACCATAGACAATATGAATGACATTTTTCCCCGGACGAACGATTCCGGCAGGTTGTGACTTTTTGATTAATGCCTCGTCTACTAAAGAATCGTCCTTAAGTTCTACACGTAATCTGGAAATGCAGTTGTCTACATCAACGATATTTGCGGCACCACCTAAACCCTCAATAATCTGCTTTGCCATTTCGACGTCTTTATCTGCTTGAACCACAGCCGTATTCTCTACTAGTTCTTCATCGACAAAATCGGTTTCTCTGCGTCCAACCGTGAATACATTGAATTTACGTATAATAAACGAGTAAGTATAGTAGTACATCGCGAAGAACAGAGGACCTGCAATCAGGAAAATATACCATTTCGTATCCATTCCTTGAAGTACACCGAATACCAACCAGTCAATGATACCGCCTTGGATGTTACCGATGCCTACATTGAGCAATGCCGGTACCCAGAAAGCCAAACCTGCAAACACAGCGTTGACAAACCAAAGAATCGGAGAAATAAAGATAAAAGTAAACTCGATCGGTTCAGTGATTCCCGTCAATATAACTGCAGTTAACCCTGCCATAAAGAATTTTAAGACACGATCACGTTTTTCCGGTAGTGCACATTTGTACATAGCGAATACTGCTGCAGGCATGCCGAATACCATGTGCAAGATTTTTCCTTGAGCTAGGTATTGAGTGGCATTTGTTGAGAAAGCCAGATTGTTTTCTAACTGATACAAATAAATCTGTAATGCTCCTACTAAGGATGTTCCGTTGATTGTTTCAACGCCACCCAAAGCAGTAAATCTGAACGTTTGATTTAGAATGTGATGAAGTCCGGTTGGGTTAATGACCTTTTCCACGAAACCATACAAGAAAGCTCCCCATAAGCCTGCATCACTGATCATTTTACCAGCTGCAATGATTGTTGTATTCACAAAAGGCCAGACATAGGTTAGCACAACACCAACAACAACCATCAACAAGGAAGTAATGATAGGTACAAAACGTTTACCACTATAGAACGTCAATGAAGGATGAAGTTCTGTTGCACGGAATTTATTGTGAATCATAACGGTTGTTACACCAGCGATAATTCCACCAATGACATTCATATTGTAAACAAAGATACCCAGGACATTTGTAAACAATGCGTTGGTCAACGTTGCATCTACCTGACTGAGCCCCTTAGCATCCATCAGACTTGCAACAGAAGTAGTTGCTGGTGTCAATCCTTGCAGCTGCAAGAAATAGCTCATACCCATCAACATAGCAATGTACCCGACAAGAGCAGAGTAAACAGCAACTTCACGATCGCGCTTGACCATTCCCAACGGAATGGCAAGTGCAAACAGCACAGGCAACTGACCAAATGGCAAACCGGCAATCCTGCGAATCAGTCCCAAAACACTCTGAATGTTTGTATCAGCTAGAAAAGGTAGAGTTTTGATGATATTGGGGTTTTGAAATGCTGCTGCCAAACCAAGGAAAATGGCCATAAACGATAATAGTGAAATCGGAAATAATAATGATTTTCCGAAACTTTGGAAGTTCTTTTTAAATTCTGACATTTTCTTCTCCTTTTTACTTTATAAGTAATTATATGATGAATTGTAGTATTTCTTGAGGATTGATTGTGTTGATCTTTTTTGAAAACAAGTGTGTCTCCAAGGCATTGATATAACGAACACTTTTGGGAAGCTCCAATCGTATTGGAGTTGGTAGAGGATTGAATATTCTTACCAAAAGTTGATTCCCATCAACGGTTCGCTTTACTGCGCTTACGACCGCACCATTCAATTCCAATGATAAATTAGAATCTGGTTTATGCAACTGCTTTGGTGTATTTAAGTTAAATCTGTTGAATTCTTTTTTCTGATATGCCACCAACGGGCATAAATAGGCTTTAGAACGTTTCGAAGGATGGATTTCCATCAAATCGAAATGAAGCACAAATTGATAATTAAACAGTTGCCCCAACAATTGATTTCCTGGGGTTTCAACCTCGATTCCGGATGGCCTGCCTGGACGATTGATCAAGTTTCGCTTGCCCAAATGTGAAAAACTTCGGTATAGCGTAAGATATATGCTATCGTCTATGACTTCATATTCCTTCAAACCTTGCGTGAATATCGCAGCTTTTCTATGATTTTCTTCAATCGTGACATAGCTTTGACAAGTTTCTACGCTAATCGGCTTTTCGACCCATGCTTCTTTTTCCCACACATCCAACTCTTCTTTAAGATAAGTCGGCTTGATTTGAGCTGATAAATACCCGTCAACAAGCACTTGGTCTGATCTTCGGTTTGTTTTAAATGCAAGTCTGTATCGAGTATCTACACTTTGGTTTACAGTGCTCAACTTACAATAGATGCCTGCATCCCCCTTAAATAACCGGATTGATCCCTGAAACTGTATGGACTGTGAATTGATCCCCTTCAATCTTTCCTCCATGGATGCACAAACTTGCATCATGATTTCAAATTCAAGTTCTTGCATAAATTCTCCACCCTGAACTTTAGTCTTTACTTTACCGGTTTCAAAACTTGTAATAATTCTGTCTTGTATTGGTGGCGAATAATCATAACTATCCCCCGCATCTCCACCATTCTCAATGAAAATGAAGTTCTCGATGATTTCACCATTTTGCTTATCTACCAATCTGAACTGATGGTTGAGCACACTGACTCTATATCGTTCGTTTTCAATTGAAGTCTGAGACAATACTGAACTCTCAACAAAGCGAGGCGAACTAACCTCTTCATATCTTAGATATTTAACCTCTAAGCCTTCGATCTTCTCAATCTTGAATACAACTTTACTTATGTATACCTTAATATCCAAAAGCCTAGCCGCAACCTGCCGATCGATTTTCCCAGCATCCTCAACTGATTGCTTCACCAATACATAGTCAACTTCTGTACCATCTTCATCGAACAACTTAAAATTTGCCGTTTTTGTTTGTAATTCTACCTCTACCTTTTCCTCCTTTCTTTGTTCAGGTAACAGATTTGCTACAACTATAGTTTTACTTTCATCCCTGTCAGCCATGGCCAACAACCTCAAGTACAACTCAATTTGAGTGTCAACCAACTCCCTGGCAGTAATTAACCTGCTTTTAATGTCTTGATTGACTTCATCTGTGTTACATCCGCCGATACTATCATGAGCATGAACTTCAAACAGTGTTTTGAGAATTTTCTCAATAACCGCATGCGGATACAGCACTCCGGAATTATGAAGGATTGACGCAAGTGGTTCTAGGACATCAAATACTTTTTGTTCAATTTCGCTGTTTAGAAGCTTGATATCCATTCTTGTGGAACCGATCGTCCGGTGAATACGCGAGTGCTTGCTGTGAGTGAGTTCTCCACTGACCACTTCTAAAGATTTTTCATCAAGTGATCCAATATATGACTCAAAGTCACTTACTTTAATCTCGTCCGAAGGATATATAATTTTTAGTTTCGAAATGATCTCCATTATATTTTCCTGAATCGGCATTTGATCGTGTCCGTTCATTATCAGTCTTCCATCTCCCGCTGAATATTGATCAAGCACTGACATGATCTTTTCCATTCTCATTTGAAGTCGTTCATAATCATTTTCAAGATACTTAGCCCCTTGATATCCGGTTGCCAGATTGATCCCGATAATCCGCGATCCATCGAGTCCTTCCCAAATGAAATCGGATTTACTTGCCTTTAGTTCACTGAATCCTCTCCAAAAAACCGTCGAATTTATATCAAACATGCGATAGATCTGTGGCATTTGACTAGCATGTCCGAAGGTGTCGGGTGCATATCCGATCAGCATCGGATCACCAAAATCCTTAGCGCGTCTGATTCCGTAATATAGGTTACGAATGATAGATTCCCCATGAACTAGAAGCAAATCTGTTTGTGTATACCAAGGGCCAACCCGCAGTTGTTTATTTTCTACAAAATATTTCATACGATCTTCTGCATCTGGTTGAAGCTCTAGATAGTCGTCAATCATTACACTCTGACCATCCAGTACATAAATGCTACCCGGATGTGTGTGAAGAAAATCAAAGACGTTCTCCATATGATTTCGTAGTAATACTTTTGTTTCATCTTTTGAAAAATACCATTCCCGATCCCAGTGCGTGTGCATAATGATATGTAATTGCTTGCTCATGTGACCCTCCCTTTAGAAATCGCTTACATACATATTGTAGAATTACTAAAATGCTCTGCTTTCCATGCATACGGATAATTATCCGAAATTTAAAGAATCTAAAAAAATCTTCTGATTTTTCAAAAAAAAAAGGGCTCCTTAGTCAGGAGTCCTTCGAATCATTATTTGTTATTATTGGTTATTTTGCTTTTTTCTTTCCTTCAATTCAAAATCAATCTGATCAATGATCTCATTTAACATGATGATCATGTGCAATTGTTGTTCCCTCGAAATTCCATCCAGTTTATCAACCGGTACATCATGTAAGAAAGCTGCATCACAATATTTAGTCAGTGAGCTTTTGCTTTTTGTAATAGCTAAGACTGTCATATTCAGTTCCTTGGCTCGCTTAACTAGCTGCAAACTTCGCATCGTCTCACCTGAACTGGAGAGGACAAATAACAAATAATCTCTGAAATTCTCAAGCATTTTCTCTTGTTCAATGATTATTGTTGGAATTCCGAAATAGAGCAACTGCCGCTGAAAATATTGAGCAGATATATCGGATGCACCAAGCCCAAAAAGCAACACTTTGCGATTACCATCGATAATTTGCTTTACTACCTCTTGGGTGCCTTCGAAATAAATCTTACTTAGGATGTTTTCTGTTCTTGATATATGTCGTGTTGTCACCGTATTCATAAGCTGAAGATCTTGTGCGATTGCAAACTTTAGTTCACTAAACCCACAAAAACCCAATGTCTTGCAAGCGCGGTTGACTGTCGCTTGGGAAGTAAAACTTTTATCTGCCAGTTGTGTAACTGTAATTTTGGGTATCGTTTTAAAGTTTCTTTCCAGAAAGTCAAAAACAGCCTCTTCACTATTGCTTATCGAATGGCCGAAATTGCGTTCTTTAAGTTGGTTAATGACTTTGTACATCGAGATTTCTCCCAGCTGATTGCTCATATTTCTTAAATATTAACACGAACATACATCCATTACAATGCAACGAAATGTGATCTAGCGAGCAAAACAAAGAACCTCTATATTGAGAGGTTCTTAAACTTATATATGTAATATGATAGGATTTTTTGATAACCTAACGAATCCTTCATCAACTCTAACCGTTTTACCGTCAAACAAGTTAGTATATTCTCCAGATGGGAAATCGATCCGAATGTCATCGCGTGCCTGATTGACATTGCAAATGAAAATCAGGCTTTCGTCATCTCTGTGATATTCGATATGAAGGATATCCAATCCATCATCGATTACCCGATACTTCTTACATTCGCTCATGATTGGTAGTTTCTTAATTTTAATCAGATTCTTTAGCTGTTCTGTAAATTCTGGATCGGTTTTCGTCCAATCCACCGGATCTTTATCAAACAAATTTGGTAACCGGTCGGTCAATGTCTCAATTCCCGCATAAAGGAAAGCTAATCCCTTTAATCCGAAGATCGCAGCTACCCAGTTCTTCGTTTTGAAAATATCGTTCTTCGTGTGATTCATCAAACGTTGAACATCATGATTCTCATAAGCTCTGGCTTTCAGATAATTTACCGGATATATCATATCCTGCAGTTGTAACCGATCGATAAACACGGATAATGGCTTCTTGCCTTTGAAATAGTCTTCAACTTCCTGAAAAATATCATAATCATAACAGACATCAAACGCCGCATACATCTCACTGTCACTGTGACACAAAAATCCTTCATCACGCATATGTCTCAAGAACTCCTTGTGTACACTTTCCGCAAGCCAAATATGATTCGGGTTCAGTTTCTTTATTTCATTTCTAGCTTTGATCCAGAAATCAACAGGTACAAACGGTGCTACATCACAACGGAAACCATCAACACCAAGTTTAACCCAATCTTTAAGCATGTCGATCATTTCATCCCATAAGGGTAAATGATCATAGTCCAAATCCTGGATGTCCGACCAGTCACCGACTTTATTGCCCATTTTGCCTTCTTTGTTCAGATAATAGTATTCTGGATGTGTTTGAATCCACGCATGATCCCGTGAAGTATGATTCATGACTAAATCCATCATGACTTTAAGTCCACGCTTATGCGCTTCTTCGATCAAGAGCTTAAAATCATCAATCGATCCTAACTCCGGATTGATTGCCCGATAATCTTGTATGGAATACGGACTGCCCAATGTCCCCTTGCGAGCAGTCTCTCCGATTGGATGAATCGGTAGTAAATAAAGGATATCCACACCTAAATCTTTGATTCGATCCATATCAGCAACAACGCCGGCAAAGGTGCCGGCGTTGGAGTGATTGCGTGGATACACCTGATAGATCACCTGATGACTCAGGGATTTCAATGTGTCTTTCGCCATAACTATCTTATGATCGCTTTTTGAGTTTCTTTATCAAAGAAATGCAATTTGGTAACTTCCATGGCCAAGGGGATCGTATCATGCGCTTTTACATTGACACGCGAAGGAACTTTTGCCAAAATCGGCTGATTACCGAACTTACCATGCAGAATGAATTCATGACCCAATAATTCGCTGACTTCAACGTAGAAATCAAACGGTGTTTCAGGGAAGGTTTCGGCAACGATGCCTTCATAATGAATATCTTCAGGGCGAATACCTAAAACGATTGCTTTGCCGTTATAATTTCTTAATTCATTGTGATACATTTCCGGAATAACGAATGAACGGGTATCGACTTCGAAACGTCCGTCACGATATAAACCATGAATGAAGTTCATCGCCGGAGCTCCGATAAAGTTTGCGACAAACATATTGACCGGATGATTATAAACATCACGCGGTGCGCCGATTTGTTGGATATAGCCGTCTTTCATAACGACGATACGGCTTGCCATAGTCATAGCTTCGGTTTGGTCATGGGTTACATAAACCGTCGTAGCATCCAAACGTTCATGAAGCTTGATAATTTCTGATCTCATCTGAACGCGCAGTTTAGCATCCAAGTTTGACAACGGTTCATCCATTAAGAATACTTTGGCATTGCGCACGATGGCACGACCCAAAGCAACACGTTGACGCTGACCACCGGAAAGAGCTTTCGGCTTACGATCCAAGTACTGCTCGATTTCCAAAATTTTCGCAGCTTCACGAACACGTTGCTCGATTTCATCTTTCGGCATTTTTCTCAGTTTCAAACCAAACGCCATATTATCATAAACGGTCATATGCGGATAAAGAGCATAGGATTGGAATACCATCGCGATGTCACGATCTTTCGGAGCGACATTGTTAACCAAACGTTCATCAATGTACAATTCTCCGCTGGTAATTTCTTCTAACCCGGCAATCATACGTAAAGTCGTCGACTTACCGCATCCAGAAGGTCCTACCAAAACGATAAATTCCTTATCTTCAATTTGTAAATTAAAATCAAATACTGCCTGGACATTGTTATCATAGATTTTTTGAATGTCCTTAAGTTGTAATGTTGCCATAGTTTCACCTCTGTTCACATTATAACTCAAATAAATAAAAATGATTTGTGCATTACGCACAAATCATCATTAACTATTTCTTGATTTAATCGTCCACCATAACTGAAACAAGCGCGCGTGGTGAAAGTCTCGTATATCCAGTTGCGTTTTTTCGATAAACTGATTGAGTCGATAGGCAAAGGTGTTACGATGGATGTACAATCTTGAAGCCGCAAAAGTTGCTTTACATCCAGAAGCAATGAAAGCTTCGGCTGTCTGAAGCAATTCCCTTGGCAAACTATCCAATTGCTTATCCAATGCCATAAAACAGGCACTCTCCTGCTCGATCCGCTCATAGAGCAATGCATCTGCCAGATATATCATATTTCCTTTGCTGTGACGGATTGCTACATTTAACCCTTCCCAAGCGACATCATCCCAGCGATGAGTGATAACCACCGTCATGCCGATACCCAAGGTTTGATTTAAGTGGGACATCAGTACTTCGATCAGCCCCAAGTTCTCTTCTTCAATTTCAAAAAAACCGTGACTCTTGCTTAAAACCGTAACTACTTTGCTAGACTCAAAAATCATTGCACAACTGTCCGAAAACACTTTTTCACTTACTCCTTCGGAAAGTTGGTATCCGGCGATCTTTCTCATGGATTAACGCGATAGACAACCATCGCCCGAGGTGATAAATAGATTTTATCTTCTACTATAGATACTTCGCCAAGGGTAAATACCGGCTCTGTTTTTGCGAAAACTTCCGCATCGAACTCCCCGACCATAGGACCATTATAGAAATTCATCACAACCAAGAAACGATTGATTTCATCGTATCGATAATAACCCAACACGGAACTGTTTTTCATTGTCACTTGCTCTAAATCGCCCCAGACAAATGTATCCGCATAAGTATTTCTTAACTTTATTAAATCACGGTAATGTGTCCACAAGGAATTCTCATCTGCCTGTTGTTCAATTACATTGGGCGTTTCCCAGTTGTAAATCCATTGATTCCAATAAGCTACCTCACTTGTGATGTCATCATTCCAGCGCATCGGTTCCCGGATTCTTTCATCCGGCTTAACACCCAGCATCCCAATTTCCTCACCATAGTAAATAAATGGTAACCCCGGCATCGTTAGTAATAAGCCTGCCGCGATCTTCGCTTTATCAACACTACCCGCAAATAAACTCATGACACGGTTTTGATCGTGGTTAGTCAAAAACGGTGAATCAACGTAATTTGGATTACGATCTGTCAGTCGCTTGACATTGTCCAAATGTTTTTGAATCAAATTGCCATGATTGCCTACGTTTAGCGCACTAATGACCATCTCCCCAAAATCAAAATTGAACATAGTATCATAAGCATGAGCATAAGGTGCCTGATTTTGAGCAGTATCCCAAATTTCAGAAACTAAGAACATTTCAGGTTTGTATTCCTTGATAAATAAGCGTAACTCCATCCAGAATTGAAGGTTTCTTTCGAGAACTGGAGTACCCACCGGGTATTCATCCGGATAATACGCATGTTTTGCGGCATCAAATCGGAAACCATCTACTCCCAAATCCATCCAAAACTTTGAGATATCACGAATTTCTTCGCGAACGGCTTCATTTTCAAGATTCAACTCCGGCATTTTTTCCCAAAACCACGCGTAGTAAAATTTGCCACCTGCATTCTTCCATGCATTTCGCGTCGGATATTCTTGTAAATCGAGTTTTTCCTCAATCCGATAATAACTGACATAAGGTTCTTCACCTTTTAATGCAGCCCTAAACCAAGGATGATCATATGCCGTATGATTAAAGACCATATCTAAAATCACTTTGATCCCACGTTTATGAGCTTCCGAAAGCAGTTCTTTAAAGTCATCCAAACTACCGAATTTCGGATCAATTGCCTTATAATCCAAAATATCGTATTTATGATATGTTTGTGATGGATAAATCGGAGTCAGCCAAATCATTTGAATACCAAGATCGGTATCGGTATCCGGATCTCCGTCATTGAGATAATCCAGTTTATTTATGATTCCGCGGATATCCCCTAAACGGTCAGTATCACTGGTCGCAAAAGATATCGGAAAAATCTGATAGGAAACACTGACGTCTTCTAGAATCTCTTTTAAATCATAATCAGCCAATGCAAGACGCAATTCATCGACGGTCTTACTTGTATTGACAGGTTCTTTCGGCGTACACCCTAACACTAATCCTAAGATTAATAAGCCAACAAGGATTTTCTTCATAATATCAAACTCCCTTCGCCCTTAAAATCCTAAACTCGTAGGGCAGAAATTCTCCTCCGCTATTCTCAACATTCTGACATACGATATCATATGAATCATGATTAATCTCAAAAATCACGTTTCGATCACGGAAATTCGCGATGACTACGACTTCATCCTTTTCGTCAAAGCGACGATAAGCAAATACATCCGGATGTTCTTCTTGAATCAATTCAAATTTTCCATATATCAGAACATCTTTCAGATCGCTGTGCAACCTCAATTGAATCAGTCGTTTGTACATCGACAACACTGATTGGTCATCATTTTCTTGATTTCTGACATTGATTTTCTTATAATTGCCAACGGCTTTCAAATGCGGTTTACCAGTAGTAAATCCGGCATTCTCGCTATCATCCCACTGCATGGGGGTTCGGGCATTATCTCGCGAAGCACGACGCAAATGAGTTAATATACGCTCTTCACTAATTCGCTTGCGAGCTGAAGGGACATAGTTTCTAACCCACACATCATTGAAATCATCGACCGAATCATAATCGACATTGGTCATCCCTATTTCCTCACCATTATATATAAACGGTGTCCCAGGCAAGGTCAATAGCACAGCGCCCAACATCTGTGCAGAAACGCGATGATATTCTCCGGGATCACCATATTGAGATACGACACGCGGGTGATCATGATTGAGCCAATATTGAGGCATCCAGACTTTTCCTTCACAACCCAATATCCAACGTTCGAATGTCTTCTTCAAATCAATGACATCCGTCGTCAGTTTCCCAACGGTACGGCCTTCATCACCAAAAGCACCATTTTTCCAACAGTGATCAAAATTGAACACCATGTTAAATCCTTTGGTATTAAATCCGGCATAGCGTTCTGCTTCTTTTTCATTCGCTCCGCCACCAACTTCACCAACGGTCACGCAATCATAATGAGAAAGAACCTCATCGTGAAACTCAGCCAAATAATCAAACAATCGGTCGCGATTAGAAAACTTGCGCCAATCAGGAGCAAAGTGACCGGGTTCTACTTTCATTTTGCTGTTTCTAAAGGTGGTATCCTTAGCCAAGTGGGCAATTGCATCGACTCGAAAGCCATCAACACCCAAATCTAACCACCACTTCGCCATATCTGCCATGGCTTTACGCAAATCGGCATTCTCCCAATTCAGATCCGGCATTTTATTTGAAAAAATCTTCATGTAATACTGACCGGTAATTTCATCATAATTCCAACAGGATCCCTCAAAGAAACTCGCCCAATTATTAGGAGGTAATAAATTACCTTTTCTGTCCTTTTTGCCATCACGCCAGATATACCAATCACGTTTAGAATTATCTTTACTGCTTCTTGATTCTACAAACCAGGGATGTTCATCCGACGTTTGATTCATCACTAAATCTAGTATGATTCGAATTCCACGAGAATGAGCCTGAATAATGAGCTCCTTAGCATCCTCAATTGTGCCAAACAACGGATCAACATCATAAAAGTCACTGACATCATATCCGTTATCATCCATAGGTGAACGATAAAACGGGCAAATCCAAATCAGATTTACACCAAGATCAGCAATATAGTCCAACTTCTCAATAATGCCCGGCAAATCACCGACTCCATCTCCGTTGGTATCCTTATACGAACGCGGATAGATTTGATATCCGACAGTTTCCATCCACCATTGTTTCTTCATTGAGTACTCTCCCTATAAGAATGAGCATCTTTCGATGCTCATTCGCAAATTCATTAAATTGTAGTAATCAGATTACTTGTTGTCTGCTTCGATAGCTGCGTTGGACAATTCAATCAATTCAGCAACTGCTTCAGCGATTGTCTTTGTGCCATCCCAGATAGCTCTTTCCGTATTGGAAATAAACGGATAGTAAGCGGAATCCATCGA
>PHAF01000007.1 GCA_002841605.1 Firmicutes bacterium HGW-Firmicutes-10
CGGTTATGCACGTCAAGATCGTAAAGCCCGTGCGCGGCAGCCTATCACTGCCAAGCTTATGGCGGATTTGCTTCAGGTTGCAGGTGCTGACCGAATCGTTACATTGGATTTACATGCACCGCAGATTCAAGGGTTCTTCAACGTGCCGATCGATGATTTGACCGCAGTATCCATGATTGGTCAATATTTCCGAGCCAAACATTTTGAAGATGAAGTAGTTATAGTCTCACCGGACCATGGGGGAGCTACCCGTGCTCGTCGATTGGCAGATTCTATGCCGGGAACTACGATTGCAATCATCGATAAGCGTCGTACCAAACCTAATGTTGCCGAAGCAATCAATCTGATCGGGGATGTCAATGGTAAAATCTGTATCATCGTTGATGATATCATTGATACAGGCGGTTCATTGTTGGGTGGAGTTAAGATGCTTTATGAAAAGGGTGCGAAAGAAGTTTATTGTGCTTGTTCTCATGGCATTCTATCCGGTTCGGCACTTGAACGTGTCAGAGATTCTGAAATCAAAGAATTGGTCATTACCAATTCAATTCCATTGACACCTGAGAAGCGTGCAGAACCGAAAATCAAACAAATTTCGATTGGATACATGCTTGCGAAGACGATCGAGGCGATTCACAATCATACTCCGGTCAGTGAGTTGTATAATATATTTAACGACTAGGGCGAAAGCCCTTTTATTTTGGTCAAATTCATAGGTGATATTTAAAAGATACGATATTATCTAAACAACAGAACGTAGGTGATTAACATGAGTGAAGTACTATTTGCATCAACGGTTTTTACCGCCGGTGTATTGTCATTTTTATCTCCATGCATTATTCCGGTAATTCCGATGTATCTTGCATATTTTGCAGATGAAGATTTAGGTAAGAAGAAACACAGGTTTTTTAGTCCGCCAATGACGAAGGCGATGTTGTTTGTGGCAGGGTTGTCTACGGTATTTATTATTCTTGGTTTTGGAGCAGGAGCTTTAGGAAGTATTTTTTACGGCGACTGGTTTCTGATAGCTTGTGGTATCGTAGTCATTATACTGGGCATTCATCAGACAGGATTGATTCAATTAACTTTTCTACAAGGCGAGCGTAAGTTAAATTTGAAAAGGTCGAAAAAAGCAGATTACTTCGGCTCGTATTTGCTCGGTTTAACCTTCAGTTTCGGTTGGACACCTTGTATCGGACCTGTATTGGCTGCAGTTTTGGGTTTATCCGCCACTGAAGGAAGCATTGCTTATGGCGGGTTTCTGATGGCAATCTATTCTTTAGGTTTAATGATACCATTTTTAATCGTTGCAATTTTTAGTGAAACTCTATTGGTCAAAATCAAGGGTATCTATAAATACATGGGTAAAATCAAGATTGCCGGGGGATTGATTATTATAGTTATGGGTATATTACTTATGACCAATCAGGTTGGATCTATTACAGCTTGGTTTGTAACAACATTTAGCTAGGAGGCTAGGAAATGAAAAAAATAGGTTCATTTATGTTAATAGTATTGCTATCGCTGTTTATTGCAGGTTGCACTCCAGCACAGACGGGTCCTGTTGATGAAAACGAAGAGGAAGAAAAATCGGAGTTGTTAAATGAAGGGGAATTGGCGGTCAACTTTGAGTTTATTGACTATCAAGGAAATACCGTAAAACTTGAAGACCTCAAGGGAGACAAAGTTTATTTAAAGTTCTTTGCCTCATGGTGTTCGATATGTAATAGAGGAATGCCTGAACTTGAAGAGTTATTCGCTTCTGATCGGGACTATATCGCTTATGCAGTGGTGACTCCCAATGCGAATGGAGAAAAGAGCATCGAAGATTTTAAGGCCTGGTTCTCCACAGAAGAGTTTCCAAACATTGTTGTGTTGTTTGATGTAAATGCCAAGTTTTCTAGGAAATTAGGAGCAATATCCGTGCCTACTTCCGTTTATATAGGATCAGATGGTGTCTTAATCAAATCAAAAGCAGGTCACTCGAAAAATGACGAGATTGAAGCATTCATTAAAACATTCAAATAAAAATGTCCGTTCGGACATTTTTTTATGCTGCTTCAGTATTTTCTTCTGCTTTACTTTTTCGTTCAATCAGTAAACGGTGAATGACTTCTTCGATAAACATGAAGAATACCGTCCTGGATTTTTCGTGTGCATCCAAATCACTTGGCTGATGAAACTTTGAAAGCCAAAACAAGCGATCACATGTACCCATTAATGAACTGTTGTATTCTTCCGCGATAACTAAGACCTTGCCACCCTTTTTACGAGAAATATTGTAGATATTCTCAAATGATCGCCATGCACCCGTCGTCGTAAAGATAACCAAAAGACTATTGTCATCTAACATATTTATGACAGAAAGCTCATCCGGAAGTGCAATCGTGTACTTATTTGTACTGAAACGAAGTTTATACTCAAAATATTGGGCAACAATAAATGAGGGCCCATAACCAAATAAGCAAATTTTATCGTATTTCCCCAATAATTCCAGAAAATCATCGATAAGCGTAAAATCGAAATCATCCATAAATTTTTTCAAGCGATCAAACTCACTGGAAGTTTCTTCTTTTGAGAGCTCTTTGCCATACAAAAAATCTACATACTGCTTGTAGTTTTTGAATCCCAGTTTCTTAGAGAATTTTGAAATCTTCGAAATCGAGCAACCACAAATTTCAGCAGCCTGGGTAATCGTGATTTCACTGAGTTGTTTTGAACTTTCCAAAAGTTTGTCATAAATGCGTTGTTCAAGTGCGTTAAGGTTTCCCAGGTCGATTTTAATCATAAGTAAATAACTCCCCCTGCTTTGATCATCAGTAATACTCCCTAATATTAGCATTGAAATGGGTTTACGTAAAGGATGAAGAAACTTGCATCACACACTTAAATCACTATAATAAAGGAAAACTTTCCATTTATATATAATGAAAGCGCTACAAAAAGAAAACTTTCTTATTTTTTCGTTGACATGAGCTTGTGGGGATATTAATATGTAAGCATAACCATCGTCTTTTTATAGATTATGGACAGTTATCGCAGTTGTACTAAAAAACGGAGGAATCACTTATGAACAAAAATGAATTATTGGAAGGATTACTGAGTATTTTAACTGTAGAGCAGATCAATACAAACGAAGCTGATTTGTATGATGCTTCGGCTGATCGCTATAAAAAATATGCGAAAGCAAGAAAAGTATTGGATGTACCAATGCCAATGGCTATCGTCTATCCGAATTCTGCAGAGGAAGTAAGCAAGCTGCTTATGTTCTGCAATGAACATCTGATTAATGTCATTGCCAGAGGCGGAAAAACAGCGACTGAAGGCGGTCTAGAAAACTGGAAAGAACTTACGATCGTAATTGATGCTGAGAACTTAAATAAAATCATCAAGATTGATGATTATAACATGCAAGCCACTGCACAAGCCGGCGTAAGATTACAGGAACTCGAAGATGAACTTCGTAAAATCGGTTATACGACAGGTCATTCACCACAATCAAAACCGGTTGCTAAAATGGGTGGTCTTGTTGCAACTCGTAGTATCGGACAGTTCTCGACACTTTACGGTGGCATTGAAGACATGGTCGTCGGATTGGAATGCGTATTCCCTAATGGACATATCTCAAGAATCAAAAATGTATCCCGTCGTGCGGGTGGTCCGGATATCCGACACATCGCCATCGGAAATGAAGGAACCTTGTGCTATATAACAGAAGTTACCGTCAAAATCTTCAAGTATTTCCCGGAAAACCATAAGTTCTATGGATATTTGATCAAAGATGTCGAAACGGGAATTAAGATCTTACGCGAAGTAATGGTTAACGGCTATCGTCCATCTGTTGCACGCACGTATTCAGAAGAAGATGCAAGACAGCATTTCTATCACTTCCATAAAGATAAATGTGTATTGATCTTTATGGCAGAAGGGAATAAAGAAACGGTTGAAGCTACTTGCAGAGGAATTGAACAAGCGGTTGAAAATTTTAAAGAAGGTATCTTGGAATATGTTGACAGCAAGCACATTGAAAGCTGGTTCAATCATTTGAATTGGTCGCAAAAAGATATTGATGATGAATTTGAAGGCATGCTTGAAAAAGACTATCATGCCGGATTTACAACTGAGATATCGGCTGACTGGGAAACCATTCCTAAGATTTATGACAGTGTTATCAACCGTGTCAGAAGCGAATTTGAACGTGCAGATGATTTAACGATGCTGGGTGGTCACTCGTCTCATAGTTATATCAATGGTACCAATATGTACTTTGTCTACAATTACAATATCAATTGCGATCCGGAAGATGAGATGAGAATTTATCACCATCCGTTGCAAAGGATCATTGTTGAAGAGACGCTGAAGTTTGGCGGTTCGATGTGTCATCACCATGGTATCGGTAAATTCCGTAATGAATGGACGACAGAAGAACATGGATCGGCATACTTTATGCTAGAGAAGTTAAAAGAAGCGTTTGATCCTAACGGTATCATGAATTTTGGTACCATCTACTATCAAGAAGAAGGCGCAAAGTATCAGAAGTAAAAGGGTGTTATAACTTCGGATGGAGCACTTGAATAAATCGTAACTGAGTCAGTCGTATTTATTTGGGGAAATAATAGGCCGTAATAGGAAAGTGTTCCATCGTTGAAGTGGTAATAAAAAACAAGGAGGGCTATATGAGCCAAGAAAAATTCAGAAGGTATTTTCAATTTCTGTTGGTAGTTCTTGCGGCTGGTGCGATTTTCCCGGTCATCTATCTAAGAACGAACTATCAGGAAACCATTCTTCAAGTGTACAACATGACACTGCCTCAGCTGAATACGATATATTCAGTATTGGGTATGGTGTTTGTCGTTGGATACTTCCCAAGTGGGTTGTTGAGCGACAGATTCTCCGCTAAAAAATTGCTGGCTATTTCATTATTTGGTACAGCATTGGGCGGATTCTGGTTTGCACAAGTACCTAGTTACACAAGTGTCGTATTGATTTTCAGTATGTGGGGATTCTTCTCCGTATTTACATTCTGGAGTTCGCACATGAAAATCGTTAAGCTATTGGCAAAAGAAAACGAAGAAGGCAGATTCTTTGGAATTCTCGATGGCGGACGAGGTGTTGTTGAAGCAGTGTTGGCCAGTGTTGCAATCTTGATTTTCTCCGGAATTCTTGGTGCAAGCCTTGCTTTGGCTGACAAAAGAGCAGCACTCGTTGGTGTTATTTACATGTATTCCGCAGTGTTGTTGATTACTTCGATCTTGATTATGATTTTCGTTGAAGATGATAAGAAAATGTTGGCTAGCAGTGATGCTGCAGCTCCGAAATTCAAATTCTCTGATTTGAAAGTCTTGTTTAAAAATAAATTCGTATACTTGCATGGTGCAATCATTTTCATGGGTTATGCAGTATTCTGGACAGTTTACTACTTAGGCGGTTTCCTTGAAACAAATATCGGTGTTGACCCGGTCAGTGTCGGTACAGTTATGGTCGTCGTTCTTTGGATGAGACCGGTCGGCGGTTTCATTGGTGGATTCTTGGCTGATAAGTTTGGAAGAACGACTGTTCAAATAGGAGCATTGGCAGGTGCAGCTCTATGTTTAACGGGTGTAGCAGTATTGCCTGTTGCTACCGGAGCAACAGTATTCTACGGTTTAGTTGTATTATTGGGTGTATTCTTATATGCTATTCGTGGTACATATTGGTCGTTGCTTGGTGATTACAAGATCGAAGCAGCCCTCTTGGGTACAGCTATTGGTGTTATTTCATTTATCGGCTACTTACCGGATATCATTCTTCCGCAATACAATAGCTTCTTGTGGGCTACATTCGGAGGTAATGGCGGTTACAATGCATACTTCATTTCCAGTGCCGTTATCGGTTTGGTAGGTGTCGTACTAGTATTTGTATTCAGCAAACTTATAAAGAAAGAACAAGGTTAATTTACAGCAGTTAAATGCTGATCAAAGGAAAACTATGAACATTATATGCTTGGTGAAATTTGTCCCTGATGTGGATAATTTCGTTTATGACTATGATCGAAATGTATTGGTTCGCGAAAACGTGAAAATGATACTAAATCCTGACGATGCCGCTGCATTGGCTTTCGCTCTGAAAATTAAGGATAAATATCCTAAAACTTTTATCGAAGTCGTTAGCATGGCACCGAAAAGCATCATCGGACAACTAGAGGATTTGTTAAGGCGTAATGTCGATAAGTCTACATTGATTTCTGATAAAGCCTTTGTAGGAAGCGATACGTATATAACAAGTAAAATCTTAGCCAAGTACCTTAAAGCTCAAACATTTGATTGTATACTGACAGGAACGCACGCCCTCGATGGCGATACCTCACATGTTCCGGCACAACTGGGCGAACTACTTAGCCTCGCCCAGTTGTCAAATGTCTTAAAGATCGATGAAAGTAATTTCTTGAATAGTATTGCCATTGTGGATGTGGATAGGGAAAGAGTGATATCGACATACCGAGTCAGTTTGCCTGCCATCCTCAGTGTGCAAAAAGAGTCAAATTATAAACTTCCTCATATCAAATTTAAAAATTTGCATTTAGATGTAAGCGCTAACATTCACGTTGTATCCAATACAGATCTGAGCTTTGATGAAAAAGAAGTAGGAATTGAAGGTTCGTTAACAAAAGTTTCAAGAACGTATCCTAAAAAAATGGAGAAGAAAGAACGTATCTTTGTAGAAAATGATGATGAAGGTATCGAAGTCGTATACCGGTTCCTCAAAACAAAGGGGTACGTATGATATGAAAAAGAGTTTAATTTTTCTTGATCATGAGAATATTCAGAATTCGATCGATTTATTGGCGGTCATTGACTTGATGTATGGCAAGGGCAACAGCATCACTTATGCTGCTTGCTTGAATCATTCTGGAGATGAAGCTATGGGTTTGGTAGACCATATCGTCAATATACAAGATGACAGAATCGAAAATCATGACTTAATCAATTTGACAAACAGTTTAGAAGAAATGCATCTAATTCATGCTTTTGACAGCATTCTTATTCCGGCCACTCAAACCGGTCGCATGTTGGCTCCAAGATTGTCAATGCGCTTGCACGTCGGATTGGTAGCGGATGTAACAGCCATTGAACATAACAATGGAGAACTTGAAATGGTCCGCCCTGCATTTAGTGGGAAAATTATGGCTGGGATCGTAAACAAAGGACGACGACCCGTCATGATGAGTGTTCGACAGAATGTTTTCAATTTTATCTCGGCTGAATCTAAGAACACGCAAAGAACTGAGTTTTATCCAACCAATATTCAACCGAGTACGGTTCAACTGCTTGAATCAAAGGAAAAAGAAAGATCACTGGACATTCGAGACAGTGAGATTCTGATTTCAGGAGGTGGAGGTGTACAAGATAACTTCCATTGTCTGGACTTTTTGGCGAATGAACTTGACGCACAAGTGTCAGCCAGTCGCCGCATTGTAGATAGCGGATTAGCATCAAGAAAGATACAAGTCGGACAATCCGGTAAAACGGTCAGTCCGCGGTTGTATATTGCTTTAGGAATATATGGTTCATTACAGCACATTGAAGGATTGAATAATGTTGAGAATATCATATCAGTGAATGTCGATAAAGATGCACCCATATGCAGCTTGTCGGATATCGTCGTTGTAGGTGATGCCGTCGAGTTTATCGATCAATTAGTTAAGAAAATAAAAAACAATCGAAATATCGAAACAGGAGAAAAATAATGAATATTACAGATTTCAATCTAGGTTTCTTTTCCCTCAAAGGAAAAAACGCAATCGTTACAGGCGGCAATAGCGGCTTAGGACAAGCTTTTTCTATGGCATTGGCTAAAGGTGGCGCAAACGTCATGGCGGTAAGCATCATGGATGACGGTGGCGAGACTAAAGAACTGATCGAATCATGCGGTGTTGAGTATAAGTATATATTTGCGGATATCACAGAAGATGGCGAATGTAAGCGAGTGGTCGAAGACTGTGTCAATACGTGGGGCAGCATCGATATCCTCATCAACTGCGCTGGTATTTGTATCAATATTGAAGATGTAACAAAATTTACCCGCAAAGAATGGGACAAAATGGTTGCCATTAACCTAACAGCAGCATTTGAGATGACTCACGAATCCTGTAAGTTTATGATCAAACAAAAAAGCGGAAAGGTCATCAACATTGCCTCATTGTATTCATTCTTAGGCGGTCAATGGTCTCCGGCATATGCAGCAACCAAACACGGAATCGTCGGTTTGACGAAATCTATGTGTGATGAACTTGCTCAATTCAATATTCAAGTTAACGCGATTGCTCCGGGCTACTTTGCTACAAAACTAACTGAAAAAACCAGAAGCGATGCAAAACGTAATGGTGAAATTTTAGCTCATATTCCTGCAAACCGTTGGGGTTGGTTGGCTGACTTAATGGGTACAGCCGTATTTTTATCCAGCGATGCTTCCAATTATGTAAATGGTCATACACTAACCGTCGACGGCGGGTATTTAATGAGATAACAATGCGCAAGCATTGTTATTTAAACGAGGAGGAAACTTATGGCAGACAAGTATTTAATCGGTATAGATAGTGGTTCTCAAAGTACGAAAGTATATATTTTCAATCAACGTGGAGAAATCGTCTGTAGCGCTAGTGAAGGTTTGAAGCCGATGATGACGAGGAAACCGGGTTACGTAGAACATCCTGATGACGATTTGTGGGATAGTCTGAAAATCGTTCTTAACAAAGTTATGAAGGAATTCAAAGGCGATGTCGCTGATATTATGGGGTTGGGTTTATGTTCGATCCGTTGTTGCCGCGTGTTTATGAAACCTAACGGTGATTTAGCAGCTCCGATCATGAGTTGGATGGATGTACGGGCATATGAAACATATGAAGATGATCCGGAAATTGGATACACCTGTTCTACTTCGGGTTATTTGACTTTCCGTTTGACCGGTCAATTCAAGGAAATGGCTGCAAATGCTTATCAGTGGCAGTTTCCGGTCGATATGGAAACGTGGGATTGGTCAAATGACAAAGAATACTTTGACAATTTCAAGATTCCGCGTGAAAAATTGATGGATATTCAGTTGCCGGGCACGATTTTGGGTTATGTAAATGAAAAGGCTTCACTAGAAACGGGGTTACCTGTTGGGCTTGCGGTCGTATCAACAGCAAATGATAAAGCAGTTGAAGCCATCGGTTCAGGTTTGAACAAACCGAATGTCGGATTATTGTCGTTGGGCACTTACATTACATCCATGGTTTTTGGTGACAAGAACATTACGGACTCAGTAAATTTCTTTACTAATCTTTCATGTATCCCGCACAAGTATTTATTCGAGAGTGGCGGTATTCGCAGAGGTATGTGGCTGATTTCCTGGTATAAGGGAATTATCGGCGAAGAATATGGCGAAAAAGCAAAAAAAGCGGGTCTGATGGTCGAAGATTACTTGGCTTTAGAAGCCGCAAACGTCAATCCGGGTTCGGATGGTTTATTAACGATTCCTGACTGGCTTGCTCCTGCAACACAATTGTATCGCAAAGGTGTTATGATCGGATTTGATGAACGTCATACACGTGGGCACATCTATCGCTCGTTGCTCGAAGGTATTGCGCTGACTATGAAAAATAATTATGATGCTATGAACAATGAACTGGGTCAGAAACCTGAGAAAATCATTGTTTCCGGTGGTGGTTCTAATAGTGATTTATACATGCAAATCATTGCGGATATGTATGGTGTTAAAGCAGTAAGAAATGAAGTCAATGGGGCCGCATCATTAGGCGCAGCCATCTGCGCAGCTGTTGCGACAGGATTATATAAAGACTTTGATGATGCTGTAGATCACATGATTAAGCAAAAAGATGAATTCGTACCAAATATGGAAAATCATAAGGCTTATCAAAAGATAAATGAAGCTTACCATGATTTGCCCAAAATGCTGGAAGAAACATTGAAAAACGTTTATAACAAACTTAAGTAAGAATTGATACAGATTATAAGTGCTATGTTTAGTCACATGGGGAAATGCCCAAGAGTTCCTCATGTGACTCATTTAGCGATGGAGATATCATGAAAAAACCTTTGATACTCATCACCAATGATGATGGGATTTACTCACCAGGACTGTGGGCTGTCATCGAATCTGTGAAAGAATTTGGAGACTTATTAATTGTAGCTCCGATTTCTCAGCAGACTAGCATGGGAAGATCGTTTGCCAAAGGACCCGATGTCGGCATCGTTGAGAAAGTCATATTACACATCAATGGTGCTGATGTAGTCGCATTTGGTGTTCATGGATCGCCGGCTTTAGCTGTCTCTCACGGGGTGCTTGAACTTAGCGATAAAAAGCCCGATCTTTGTATCAGTGGTATCAATTATGGTGAGAATCTGGGTCTTTCGATTACTTGCAGCGGAACTGTAGGGGCAGCATTTGAAGCGGATTCACATGGGATTCCATCGATTGCTGTATCGCGTCAAGCGGACTTAAGCATGCAACATTCAAATGTGTTTGCTGATTTGGATTGGGCAGCATGCAAGTATATAACAAAAAAAGTCGTGGAAGAAGTGTTGAAAAGCGGATTTCCTTCGAAAGTAAGTATACTAAATATCAATGTTCCTGATAAAGCTACTGAACATACAGAAGTTCGATATACAAAACAAAGCAGACATAATTACTCGGCTTTTATAAAACCGGAGCCTCGAGATTTTAGTAAGGCGTATACGCTGAAATCACGAATCGACTTAAATCGAGACGATATCGATCGTGGAAGTGATATTTATGCAATTGCTTTTGACAAAGTCATATCAATTACTCCCTTAACCTGGGATCTTTCTATGAATGTAGAAACTAATTTGAAAGGAAGTTTATATGAAAAATAACGATACGCTAAAACGTTTACGGCTAGTCGTGTTTCTGCCGGCTTTTCTTTTGCTGGTGTTAACCATCATCCTAAACTTTACCAATTATGAAGCTTTTTTGAATGTTACAACGGCAGCTAAGGATTTTATGGTCATTCAGTCAGGATGGCTATTCAGCTTAGTCGGAGCAGCTTGTTTAATAGTAATCATCGGCGCATTTTTCTCGCCTCTGGGAAATGTCAGAATCGGCGGTCCAAATGCAAAACCGCTTATTAATAAATTGTCATGGTTTACGATAACTTTGTGTACAACTATTGCGGCAGGCATCATGTTCTGGGGTATGGCAGAACCGATTTGGCACTTAGCCTATCCTCCGGTTTCATTGGGAATTGAACCAATGTCAGCTGAGGCTGCAAAATTCGCCATGGAAACATTGTTTCTGCACTGGACATTCTTACCGTATGCAATATATGCGGTTCCAACCGTAGTATTTGCATTTGCATACTACAACATGAAGAGATCGTTTAGTGTAGGTTCGGAAATTTCGCCAATCATGGGGAAACGTGATCAAAAGAAAATCGATGTAGCGATCGATGCTGTCGTCATTTTCTGTGTGGCTGCAGGTATTGCTGCTTCCTTTGGCACTTCGGTCATGAATATGGGTGGAGGCATCAATGCATTATTCGGAATCGACAATAGTAAATTGCTATGGATCATAATTACAATTGCCGGAACGATTGCATTTGTCGTATCCTCAGCGACAGGATTGTTCAAAGGAATTCGTATCTTATCTGACTTCAACGTTTTCCTGTATGTAATCATTTTAGGAGCTTTGGTCATACTCGGACCTTCAGCCTATGTATTCAGTCTGGGTACAGAATCATTGGGCGGCTTTATGACAAATATCTTTGACAAAGCATTGTTTACCGGAGCAGCCTCCGGAGATACATGGGCATCCGGCTGGACGGTCTTTTACTGGTCTAACTGGATGGCGTGGGCACCGGTATCAGCGGTCTTCTTAGCCAGAATCACCTATGGTTATACAGTTAAAGAAGTAATAACCATGAACTTCGTAATCCCGAGTATTTTTAGTGCAGTTTGGATGACGATCATTGGTGGTACCGCCATCAACTTCCAAATGACAGGAGCCGTTGATGTATTGGGCATCATGTTAGAACAAGGATCTGCAGCTGCAGGTTATGCTGTATTGGGTAATCTGCCATTCTCCGGCATTTTAATTTTCATATACCTGGTTGCGGTATTCATATCCTTCGTAACGGCAACAGACTCAACGACCAATGCGATGGCCAGTATTTCTTCTACCGGCATTCAAGATGGTAAGCAAGAAGCTCCGATGTTCATCAAGATCATTTGGGGTGTTACAGTAGGAGCGGTTTCGCTGATTTTCATTACGACTTTGGGAATTGATGGCATTCGTATGCTTTCCTATCTTGGTGGATTCCCTGCATTGTTCTTAGGCATTCTGAGTATTGCTTCTTTAATATTAGTCATGGGTAACCCGGCAAAATTTGATACCCACACGATCAAAGAGGCAGAGTTAACGAGTAAGGATTAAAAAACGGGCTTTGCCCGTCAAATCCGAATATATTCATTTAAATCGAAGCTGTAGAGATACGCTTCGATTTTCTTTTTGCTGAGCAGTTCCATCGCTTTTACATAGGTGTTCAATTGGTGTTTATGTCTTTCTATCAGAAGATCCGGTGTAACATTGCGATCGGTCTTAAAATCGACAATGGTCAATGTTTCATCCGACTCAGAAATCATGTCAATGTACCCATAAACCAGTTGATCGTCAATTTTTGATATAAATGGAACCTCATGACTTACATTGAAACGGTATAAATCGTTGGTAAAAGGATGACTGCTGTAGCGAATCAGATGTTCTTTCATTGTTTCGCTCAAATTGATATTCAACTCATCCATTTGATCAGTGGTGAAAGGCAACACGGGGAGTCTTTGTAAGGCAATATGCATCAATGTACCTTGCTGTTGTGGTTTTAGATCTCGTGAAACAAATATTTGCGGGACGTATGACTGATCTTTGAGGGAGGGAATCGTTTTTGAAATCAGAGTATTCGTTTTAGTATAAACAGGCAAATTTCCTTCAGGCTGCCTTATTGCTAACCTTACTGTCCTCAAACCGTCGATGGGAAGGCGGTTGAGTGAATACAACGATTCATCCAAATGACGAAGCGCATTTAAAATCCATCCCTGAGTTCCGATTTTCTCGAAAATCGACAACATAGATATTTCTTTTGGGGTGAATGGCTTCTTTTCGCTGCCGACAATGATCATTTTTTCTTGTGCGCGTGTCAAAGCTACATAAAGGACTCTGATTTGCTCTTCCAGTTCATCTTTGGTCGCCTTGAATTCGATAATTTGGCGAAGAAGGTTCACCTTTTTAAAACGCTTCGGAAGTTGTATCGTATGGATTCCAAGTCCCAATTGCTCATCAGCAATCAATGGTAACTTTAAGTCGATGATCGCATTGGAATTGGTTGACCAATAAAAGACAACTTTAAACTGTAAACCTTTGGACTGATGAATCGTCATTACCTTGACTAAGTCGTCTTCACTGTTGACTGGAATCGCCTCTGAACTTTTCTCATCAGAGATTTTGTCTATCAGCGAAACGAATCCATAAATACCACCGATCCCGTTTCTGTCAAATCCAACTGCTTTCTCAAATAACAGATCAAGATTTGTTTTTTCCTGGTGATTACAGAAATCGTCGTAGAAATGATTCAGAGAGTAAATTCGGTTTAGGGATTCTGTAATGCTCAGATACTGAAATTCATCTTTTAAAGACATGAGTGTATCATAAACTTCTGGATGTAATTCTTTTATAGACTCAATCCAGTTTTTCGTTTTTTGGTTTAACAATGCGATCAAAGCGGCTTGATCTGCACTTAAGTCAAAGAAAGGTGAAAATAAAACACCAAACAAAGCGATCTCATTGGCGGGCTGAGTGATCCATCGATAAACGTTTATAACTTGGGATATCGCAGCAGACTGATAGAAACCGCTCTTGCTGTCGATGAAATAAGGGATGTTGGTTTCATCAAAGGCAGCTTTTAAATCCTCTTTCAATGCATGAGAACGAACTAAAACGACCATGTCACGGTAAGCGATTTTTTCTTTGCGGCGCAACTCGTGCATGCGATTAGCAATAAAGTTAGAACGAACGACTTTATCGTTGAAAGATTCTTCGATAGTCTCAGTTTTAAATTTTTCCTCATCAAAATCTCCTTCATCTCCATCGTCTGATTCAGTGTTTTCGCCCATTTCCTCATCATCAAGCATTAAGATGTTAATTTCTACCGGATGACCATCATCAAACTGACTCTTCTTACCCGGAGTGACATGATCCTGTTGTTGATAGACATCTTCGAAATAATCAATATTCATCAAAGCATTGAAAAGTTGGTTGTTAAATTCTACGATGGGTTGTTTCGATCGGTAATTATGTTCGAGAGTTAATTGCTTAATATCTCTTTTGGTGGACAATTCTCGCATCAACCCCGGTTTTGCACCTCTAAACTTATAAATCGATTGTTTGACATCACCGACCCTAAAGATATTGCTACCCCTAGATACTCGCGAAATGATAGCGTCTTGAAGCTGATTGGTATCTTGAAACTCATCGACCATGATTTCATCAAATTGGGTTTGATATTGTTTGTATACTTGATGTTGCTCGTTGAAAAGTATCTCAAATGCAAATCTTTCCATGTCATCGAAATCTATGCACTGCATTTCCTTTTTCTTTTGATCATAACGAAGATTGTAATCCAATGCCATCTCAAGCAATTTAGAGATTAATGGATGCTGATTTGATAATTGTTGAAGATACTCTGCTTCACTTAAAAATGAGTTGGCTTTTGCTTTTATGGCCTTATTCAATTTATCACGTAGTTTATTGTAATCTGCTTGTGACTTTATCGTAGATAGCGGATTTGTAGCCATCATAAGTAAAGCGTGATTATAACTATCAAGATTTCTTGTTTTAATCGCTTGAAACAAAACATTTGCCCACTGACAGACCAGTGAAGCCTCTGTAACGGATTTTTCATTGTCAAGCAAACTTGCATCACGCAAGACGGTTTTCGACTGTAAATCCAGTTGCTGGGCGTGTAAGGTCATCATCTCCCAAAAAGTCTGAGTAACAGGTTCCGGTAGTTCGCTTATTTTATTTCGCTTTTCATATAATGAGAGTATTTTCTGCGACCATTTCTGAGGATTTTTTTGTTGAGATAAAACAGCATTTATTCGTAGTATGGCATTTCTGAATTCTGAAAAATCTTCACTTCTTGAACTGAAATGCTGGGCAGTTTGGATAAATGCAGAAGTGTCGGATAAGGATATCTGATGATCGAACGTTTTGTCTAGACATTCCTTTTGATATAAAACTTTCGTCGCTTCATCCAGGATATTATTCACTTGTTTTGGATTTAAATTGACAACATAGCCAAAATTCTTTACGACGGTAAGACAAAATGAGTGAATCGTAGAGATATTAGCAGTTTGCAAAAGTATGAGTTGTTCTTCTAAGAAAGGATCAAAAGACTCTGCTAACTTACGGTGCATCTCGGTTTGCAGACGATGCTTCATTTCCGCAGCGGCTGCTTCGGTGAAGGTTAAAGCGAGAATCCGTGAAACTGGAATTTTATCAACAAGGATACGTTTGATCAAACGATCGATCAAAACGGTCGTTTTGCCGGCACCGGCCGAAGCACTGACCAGAATATCTTGATTGATCGTCTCAACGGCTGCTAGTTGCGATGGGGTTTTCATGCGTCAACCTCCTTGTTTAATGATATATCAATATCTGAAATTGCCAGTGGATCATAAACTTTGCCTTTGTACCAGCAAATCGAAGCATAATCACAAAACTTGCAGGTACTTTCGGTAGGTCTTCGTTGAATCTGACCTAAGGAAAGTTCGTTGACCAAATAAGAGTAGATTTCCGTAAACAACTCTTCTACTTTCAAAAGATCGAACTTATACCTTTTATCAACTTTCTGGTCATTGATTAATCCCTGAACATAGTCCTTTGATCGAAACATCTCCGCTTTCTCCACAAAAAACCAACCAGTCAATTTGTGCTTTTTGACGATCTCCGCTTCACTCAATTCCGAATCGAAATCAACGGCTTCTTTTTTGGCAATTTTGTATCGTGGAATCGTCACATCCAGATTACGCATGGATAAATAGAATGCGCCGACCGGAGTCTTTTCGAAAAGTTTGGATGTGATGATCAAATAGGTAGTTAATTGAAGTTGCAATCCTCCCATTACCTTATCGATTTTCAAGCGTTTTGCGCTGCTTTTGTAGTCAACGATACGAAAGGCCGATGATGTCATATCGATCCTGTCGATGATTCCGCGCAGAGCAATGGAAATATCATGACGGGTCGGCCATGCATGTTCAAATTTATATTCTTGATGAGTGACTGTAAAACTCGTGTCTTCTTCCATTGGATTCAACCGATCAAAGGTGATCATCAGATTTTCTTGCATGCGGGCTTGAACGATGTCCCAGCGCTTGGCTGATTTGGGGTATAGAAGATGTAAATCTTTGAAACTGGAGTCGAGCAACAAGGAAAGTTCTTCTTTCGTTGTTTTTGGATATCCTTTCGGATTGTCTTTGGCAAGATTTTCGAATATGGCATGTTGAATCGTCCCAACAAAAGCGGAGTTTAGTTCGAAAGATTGAAGCTTATTCAATTTCAGACCGGATTGAAAGTAATACTGATAAGGACACTGGAAGAATCTTTCAAAAGATGAAACGGAGCCACCCAGTTTTCTATCATTGAAGAACAGCTTTTGTGATATTCCTGGCTCGAGCTGATATTCGCGAGTTACTGTTTTTCCGTGATGAACCAAAGGCCACATCTTGAGAGATATATTTTGTTGTTGAGCAAACACTTCTACCTGATATGCGGGGGCTACTCCTTTTCCTTCATAATTGCCGGAAGCGTAAGAACAAATCAGATTTTCAAACCGGTAAAAAATACTCTGAACATAAGACATATGAGAATTAAGACGCTCTTTTAGGGTGGGTAAAGCGGTTTTGCTGAGGTAATCCTCATCAAACAAACCGGTTTTGGTAGAGAAACCTGGGAAACTGCGTTGATTCAAACCTAGAATGATGACTGTATCACAATCAGGTAGTTCTAAATTCTTGATGTCCGTAATTATAATCGGAGCGCTCTGCTTTTGACTTGACAGAGATATTTGCTCGATAAGATAAGGAATAACGATATCCGCGGTTTCGCCTGCCTCAAAGGCGCATTGCTCTATGATATCCTTTATAGAAAGTAATGCGTGCTTGTCGTCTTCGAAAAGGAAGGAAAAGTTTTTGGCAAAATGATCAAATGTTGTGATATACGGATTCGATGAAGAGAGCATCGTAATCAAATCAGCAAGGATTTCTCCTTGGCTGACATTTGCTTCATATTCCATTTTGCGCAACGCTATTTGATTACGCTTGTCGATATATTGCAGTTTTCCGCTTTCGCATACTGTTTTAACGTGTTTGAACGGTTGCAAAACTTCCTCAACCGTTAAGTCGAAATGTTGGATATAATCGATCAAGCTTTGACGATTGGAGCATTCAAGTGCTCCATGAGTCAGCGCTTCAACCAGGGAAGCGCTGTTTTTTTCCTTTATCAATCGAACAAGGGAAAGAAATCTGAAAATAATATTGGGTTGAATGTGACCGATGGTTTGTTGATATTCGATTTTATATCGGTCAAAGACGGAACTGAGTACCGGTAACCCGGCAGGGTCACTAAGAACGATCCCAATTCTGTTGAACGATTGAGTACACAACCATTGGGCAACTGCTTCTGCTTCTTGTCTTGAATTGAGCGCCTGGAAATATTGAAAATTAACGAAATCAGGTTTGTCTATGTCAACTTGCTTTGCGCCTTTTTCAATGAGTAAATCAATGATTTTTTGTTGATGGGGTTGAGTGTAAAAAGGATATAAAGTCACATGATTAAAAGTCATGTTGCTGTTTCTGATTTGAGATATGACATTGTGAGATCGAAACAGGGGTTCAACTGCTTCAACGCATAGCGCTAAGTCTATTTCCTTGGGGTTTTCTTTGGGTAAAGTGCTGAAATCAACATCGTTTTTCATAGCGTAAACAACAAAGTCGATGACTTGTCTGGTAAACTCGGGGTAGGAAATAGTTTCTTTAAGCACTATACAATCCTTGCGTTTTTCTTGTATAATTGAATATGCGGAAGTAAACAGTTTGGAATTTTCATTTATAACAGGAAAAAGGGTGGCTAGCAAGGTGTCTAGAGTCATTAGGCGAATACCTCGAACTGAAAGGGTATCGTTTAGTTTTGATTCCATGATGGATAGATGCAGTGTCTTTGGTGCAACGATCCACTCTTCATTCAAGAAAATTTGATTGTCCATTAGGTAGCCCTCCGATATAATTATATAGGATATTTCGAGGTGTTAAATGGAAAAATTCGGATTACTTGGAAAGTCGTCATTATTTGCCTCCGCATTCTTATGGGGAATCGGATTTGTGGCCGTGGAGGGAGCTTTATTGGCCGGTTGGAACCCTATGTTATTGTTGGCAGTCCGAGGGTTTATGGGCGGTGCATTGCTTCTGGCGTTTTCATATAAGCGTAAGTTTTGGAAGAATAAGCTTTTGCTCAAAGACAGTCTGATTGCCGGCGTTTATCTGAGCGCAGCTTTTGTGGCTCAAACCTATGGTCAATCGTTAAGCGGTCCGGCCAATGCGGCTTTCATTACCGCACTTTATGTCATTTTTACTCCTTTCATCTATGCATTGAAAGAGCGTAAAATGGTATCAGGTATCGTGCTGGTTGCGGCGTTTGCATCGTTTGTCGGTGTAGCTCTCATATCGGTTCGCGGCTCGCTAAGTTGGCAATGGGGAGACTTTTTGTTAGTTGTATGTGCTGTGTTATTTGCGATTCATATCTTGAAGTTGGAAAAGATGGGACATCATGACGATGCGCTTTCAATCACGACTATTCAACTATTCGTGATGGGTGTGCTTTGTGTGTTGTTTGTTCCGTTTCTTAATGTCAATGTACCATCGATTGGATGGGGATATGTCGCATATTGTGGATTAGTTAGCAGTGGAATTGCGTTCTTCCTTCAAACGTTTGGTCAAAAACACGTTCCATCCTCTGCAGCGTCCATCATTTTGACATTTGAAGCTATATTCGGAGCATTGGGTGCCGTGATCTTTTATCGGGAGTTATTCTCGCTTCAAATGTTTTTCGGGGGATTACTATTAGTCGGTTCCGTATTCTTTTTGGAATTGGTGCCGAAATCGGTTAAGATACCAACCATATCTTAGCAAGTATGTCCGAAAGGGGGACGAATATGTCCATATTTGATATTTTGTCGAATGTTCAGGATCTTCGAAAAGGGGACGATTCCTGTGCGTTCAACGGTTATCTGGAAGACTATTTAACCGTTATTGAAGAGGATCATCCTAAAAGAAGTTTGTTTACAAAGCTCTTTGAGACTGATGAAAATTTACGGATTTGCGTAAATTTCGGATTTGATGTCAACCGCGAGGTCATATCAAATCAGATCATCCGATACAAGGATGCCTCCAAACTTCCAAGAAAGTTTATGAAATGTCCGTACTTGGTTTATGGAAAAGATGCGACCGGTCATCAGTTTGGATTAATTTTATATCCATCTGACCGTCATGAGTATCTTGTGGCTAAGGGCATCTATTTTGCATTGACCGAACAAGAAGGACCGTTTGAGTCGGGTAGAAACGAAATCGTTGCAATGACGATGGAAAATGAAGAGCAATGTCTCTCAATCGTCAATCGGATGATGGTCGGCGATGTCAGGGTTGGTGCTTTACAACGCGAAATCGACCGTCAGAATTTTAAGAATTTTGATGAACTCAATAACCTAGCAAACAATTATGCTCAGTTATTGAAAGATCAGGTAATGGAGAATATCAAAGATCATCAACATCGCGGTGAAATAATTTACTCTACGATCATGAGATGGTTTCTGATTAAAAAAGCAGTGTATGTTCATTACATGACCAATAAGGATTTGCTGGTTACGATCAATGAAAACAATATTAAAAAGCAAAGGCATAATGCTAAGACCTTTGCGGATCAGATTCCATTTATCGCTTTTAGCGAGATGTGGCGTTTGTAGCAGACTATTGAGGGATATATGGATCAAAGGCTGAAACTGTATCGTCAGATTGCATTGGCAAGGAATAATTTGTTGGCGATGACTGTGCTTACCATCATCAATATTGCGGCATATTTCTTTGGTGGAAATTTCGGATTTCCGTTTTCTGCTTTCTTTCCGTATGCCGCGATCGTATTCGGGGATATTTTTGCAGTTGAGTTAGCTGATCCGATGATTTTCTATTGGGGTGCAGGCTTTTCTGTCATCGCGTTGACGCTGTTTCTGGTTGGTTACTTTTTATCAAAAAAACGTCACGGTTGGCTCATTGTTGTTACGATTCTATATGGCCTTGATTTGCTGTTTATGACTTATATTTACTTTCCGGATTTTGATTTCTCAGCACTTCTTGACTATGTTTTCCACTTCTGGGTGCTTTATTATCTGGTTATAGGTGTTTCGGCCACAATGAAATTGAAGAAGCTGTCAATGGATGTTGAATCCGACCCGTTTTCAGTGGTTGAAAAACCGTTGTAACTTTAGAGCTAAGAAAGTTAAGTTTGTAACATAACTGGGGGGTATCATGGAAATTTTTATTGAAATCGTTGGGATATTGGTTGAGATGTTTACTTTTTCTGCCGAAGAAAAAAGTGCGCCACGTAAAATACGATTGATCGGATTTGTTATCATATTTATTTTGATGGGGATTCTTTTCTATCTGGCTTATGTGGTGCGAAATGATACATTCACTATGTCATTTTTTGTTATTCTAGGCGCAATCATGGCTATCACTTTATTACGCTCGGTTTCGGATATTGTACGATTGATCAGAAATGAAGAAATATAGCAAAAATCTTAAAGTAAAGGGATCTGATGATTCCTTTTTTGTTATAATCGTCGAATGACCAGTTGTATATTGACATTCATGGGCGTTGTGATATGATTTCATGAAAATTGGTGGTAAGAATTATGAAAGAAATGAAAGATAAGCTTCAAAGTCTGCACAGTCTGATTGGAAATACGCCGTTGCTCGAGATTCATTTTCTCTATAAGGAAGATCCGAGGGTTTTATATGCGAAAGCGGAATATTATAATCTGACCGGCAGTATCAAAGACCGGATGGCACTATATGTGCTTGAACAAGCTTATATTAGAAATGAAATCAGTCAAAACGATGAAATCGTGGAAGCTACCAGTGGCAACACTGGAATTTCATTTTCGGCGATAGGCGCAATCCTTAATCATCCAGTGACTATTTTTATGCCGGAGTGGATGAGTGAAGAAAGGAAACGACTGATAAAAAGTTATGGAGCAAATATTCGAACAGTATCAAAGGATGAGGGAGGGTTTGTGGGTAGTGTGTCACTGACTCAAAGGTACGCCCAGGAAAAAGGTCATGTATTTCTTCCAGATCAGTTTGCTAATAAGGATAACAGGGACAGTCACTACCATTCCACTGCTCCTGAGATATATTTTCAGATGAAAGATAATAATCATTTCATTGATGCTTTTGTAGCTGGGGTTGGAACCGGAGGTACAATTACAGGAATCTCACATTATTTGAAAGAACGGAGCAATGATTTAAAAGTTTTCGCAATAGAACCAGCGTCTTCTCCTACGTTATCCACAGGACATAAAACCGGTTTTCATCGGATTGCTGGCATTTCCGATGAATTCGTTCCACCACTGCTAGACTTTTCGCTAATTGATGACATCCTTTCGGTTGATGATGGGGATGCTATACTTATGTCTCAAATGTTATCTCGATATTTAGGATTAGGTGTGGGGATCTCTTCGGGTGCAAATTTCATTGGTGCATTGATGGCTCAGAATCGATTGGGTAACACGAAGTCAGTTGTGACAATTTTTTCGGATGATAATAAAAAGTATCTTTCAACAGATTTAGTGAAGTTCGAAAAAATGGAGGATCATTATCTAAGTAAGGATATTGTACTTCAGCATGTCATATCACACAAGCGCTCGTGTTTAACATGTCGAAGGCATTCCCAATGGTTGAATCTTATGGCTAAGTAAGCGTGTAAAAGCGCTTTTTATTTCACATGAATCGGGATGTGTTGTAGAATAAACATATAAAGAAAAGAATCGGGGAATCAAAATGAAGAAAGTATCTATTAGTAAAGTAATGGTTTGGATAGCACAAGCAGCCGTAATCGGCTTTATGATTCCGACGATTATCGGATTTTTGAGCAGCCCCGATCGAATACTGACACTTGAGGGGAGCTATTTCCTGATGCCCATCATCATCGGCCTTATTGGTTTTTCGGTCATTGGTGAATCAATTGCCGTATATGTCATGGGGTTGACAGCGTTTGTTTTGATGATTATGTTGATTTGTGTCATTTTGCTAAAAAGAGCAGTTAAGTATGGAGTATTTTTATTTGCGGTGCTGTTGCTTGATTTGGCAACAATGGTTGCTTGGTATAAAAACGAGATATTTGAAGTTGATTATGTCACTACAAGTTTTTATGTTCATGTCGGTGTAATGGTTCTGTTAATTGTCGGGATGATTGCTGGATATCGATATCGTGTTGTTGAACATCAGAAAGAAGTCGAGTTGGAAGAACGGGCAGAAGCAGAAGTGGAGTTTGAGGTTAACAACAAGCTGATGGATCCGATAATTGAATCAAATAAAAACACCGATGATTCGGTGTCTAGTGATTCCTGATACAATCTGAGCAATATCCGTAGATTTCTAATTGATGAGCAGAGACGTGAAAGTCCTGCTCTTTTTCAATTTGATCAATGATGTCATGCATTGGGCAATGATTGATGGGTATCATCTTCTGACAATCTAAACAGATAAGAAAGTGTCTATGATGAGAGTGTTTTAACTCGATGACATAAGACTGAGAGGGAACATTAAACGTCTTCTCAATCATTTCATGCTTTAAAAATGCGTCTAAAATACGATATATAGTGGACAAATTGACGGATAGTTTGCGTTGTTTGGTTATATCGTCCAATTGTTCAATCGTAATTGGGGTCGATTGATCTTTTAAGATATCAAGCAATGCTTCGCGTTGACGCGAATATTTTAGCCCGGCTTTTTCAAGCAGAGTACGAGATGAGATTGACTTCATCAGTTACCTCCTTTGATGATGCGAATTAGAAACGAGATGGCAAAGAAGAATCCGTTGATCAATACGATGGTAGATCCGGTTGGCAGGTTGAAGGCAAAGGAAGTAAATATTCCTACAACAACAGCTGTTACTGATATGGCTATAGCCAGAGCAATGGTTTGTTTAAATCCGCGATTCAACTGAAGTGCTGTGACGGTCGGGAATATAATTAAACTGGAAATAAGCATCGTACCGACGACGCGTATGCCCAACACAATGGTTATTGAAGTCAACACGGCTAGTATTCGCGAGAGTTTTTTTGGTTTCTTGCCCATCACGACTGCATACTCTTCATCGTACGTCAGTGCAAAGAGGTCTTGGTAGTAAAAAAGTATGACACCAATAACCGTGATGGACAAGAATATCGAAAATATAACGTCATTTTGGCCGATGACCAAGATGCTGCCAAAGAGGTAGCTGAATAAGTCGACGTTGAATCCTTTGGCTAAGGAAGAAACGAATACTCCTAAGGCTACTGAAAAGGAAGCCACTAGTCCGATCGCAGCGTCGCCACCGATACGGTTTTCTTCGCTGAGTTTCAATATCAAAAAGGATGCAAGAATGACGATTGGGATCGATACTAATAATGGTGATTGTTGTAATAACAATGCAAAGGCAACAGTAGCAAAGCTGACATGGGCCAATCCATCACCAATCATTGAATAGCGTCTCAACACCAGAAATATTCCTAGAAAGCTTGAACTGACGGCAATCATGATACCTACCAATAAAGCTCGTTGCATGAAAGTGTATTGCAATGCGGAAATGATGAGATCAATGTTCATGTTCTTTCCTCCTGCATAACGATGCGGCCGCTTGTGTTCCGATGCGTTGGGCTATGGCTTCTGACTCGCATAGCGCATCGCTATCCCCAAAGAAAACTACGGATTGATCCAAATACAATATTTTAGTCGCATATAGGCTGACTGATTGTAAGTCATGAGATATCAGGACGATGGTTACATGTTCATGTTGATGTAAATGCTGAATCAGCTGATAAAACTCATCGCGAATCTGAGGATCCAATGCGCTGGTTGGTTCATCCAGTATCAGAAGTTTGGGCTTATGAACCAAAGCACGTGCTAGCATAACACGTTGTTGTTGCCCGCCGGAAAGATACCCGATTCGAATAGGGAGTAGTTCCTTTATTCCGAGCAGCGAAGTGACCGAGCGAATCATCCGCTCCTTTTCTTTTAAAGGAACTTTCTTCATCGAACTTGGAAAACCGGTCGTGATGATTTCGTGAACCGTAGCTGGGAAATGCTTCCCTTGTGTACTTACTTTTTGAGAAAGGTAACCAATTTGATCAAAGCGAAAATCCGAGGAAAATCGGATTTCTCCCTCGGATACCGGAATCAATCCAAGCAATGTCTTCATCATAGTCGTTTTTCCTGAACCGTTAGGTCCGACAATGGCCAAATAATCGTTTTGATTGATTTCGAAATTAATGCGGTCACAAGCAGTAAACCG
>PHAF01000008.1 GCA_002841605.1 Firmicutes bacterium HGW-Firmicutes-10
TAGCTTCTGCATTGTCCAACATTAATTGTTTGCGCGACAAGAACTTCTGCTTATCATGATCACGGATAATATAATTCATATGACCCAATTCAATCGTCGTTTTCATTTCGTTAAGTAAGAAGAATCCTTGATAGCCTTCCGTTTTTTCAGGGACTTCATCCTGTGGCAACATTGAATCAAACTCAAAGGCCAGCTTTGCGGTGTTTATCATTTTGTCCTTCGCAGTTCCAGGATGAACGCTGACACCATGCAATGTAACTTTCGCAGCAGCGGCATTGAAACTCTCATACTCCAATTCGCCTAAAACACTGCCATCCAGTGTATAAGCATATTTCGCTCTAAAATCCTTTGCATCAAATAAATTCGCTCCACGACCGATTTCTTCATCCGGACCAAAAGCGACACGAATTTCACCGTGCTTTTCTTCGGGATGATTGATAAAATATAACATGGCATCAATGATTTCCACGATTCCGGCTTTGTCATCGGCTCCCAATAACGTTGTGCCATCGGTCGTTACCAATGTGTGACCAACATAGTTTCTTAAATTTGGGAATTTATCGACACTCATTACCACATCCAACGGTTTATTCAACAAGATATCTTCACCATCATAATTCTCAATAATCTGAGGCTGAATGTCTTCGGAATTAAAATCTGCGGTATCAAAGTGAGCAATAAACCCTATGGTGTCGACCGGACGTTCAATGTTGGAAGGAATCGTCGCTATTACAAATCCATTGTCTAAACGATGAATTACTTCACTAAATCCCAACTCCACCAATTCCTCTGCCAGCATCTTCGCAAATTCCACTTGAGCCTGTGTTGAGGGAACTGTTTTGCTCGTTTCATCCGAGCGCGTGTTTACTTTACAATAGCGGATCAACCGCTCTAACATGGTTTCCATAATTACCTGCTTTCATTCGATATTTCTATTATAGACCATCCGCCGTAAAACTCAAGTTGTGCTATAATTAACAAAAGGAACGGAGGAAATCATCATGGAACTGTTCCACCTTCAAACAAAAAATACCAGTTACGCTTTCACCATCTTACCTACCGGTCAACTTGAGCATCTTTACTATGGCAAAAAAATAAGATTGGACGACCCATTGGTTTTGAGCGAGAAAGCCGTCTTTCCAAGCGGAAACTGCATCGTTTATGATCGCAACGTTCCGCACATCTCCCTTGAACACCGGATGTTGGAATACTCCACTCTCGGTAAAGGCGATATCCGCCAACCAATCGTAGAGATCATATTTCCCGATACATCCTATGTTTCGGATTTCGTGTTTCTAAAAGCTGAAAAAAGAAGGGGAAAAGAAGCACTGGATAAACTTCCCTCAAGCTATGGAAGTGAAGATGAAATCGAGTCAATCATCATCACCTTAAAAGAAAAACATCATGAAATATATCTTCAGTTAAACTATAGTGCATTTTTCGAGTCGGATGTCATAGCTCGTAGCAGTAAGTTGATCAACCGCTCCGACATGGTGATATCCCTCAAGTCACTTTTCTCTATGCAACTTGACAGAGACGATATTGACTGGCAAATCATGACCTTTGATGGACATTGGGGTAGAGAACGCACACCTCACCTACGAGATATCGGATATGGCCGGAGTGTGGTCGAGACTCTTGCGGGTTGTTCAAGCAATCGTCAAAACCCGTTTTTTATCTTAAAGAAAGCACACACAGATGAAGACCTTGGTGAATGCCTCGGGGTTAATCTGATTTACTCCGGCAATCACCAAAGCAATATCGAAGTCAGTGCGTATGACCGCCTTCGTATCTTAAGCGGTATCCACCCGACCCAATTTGACTGGCCGCTTCAACCTGAAGAAAGCTTCCAGTCTCCGGAAGCCGTATTTTCCTTTAGTACGGCAGGCCTTAATGGTTTGAGCCAACAGTTTCATACATTTATCAATCAACACATCGTTCGGGGAGAATGGAAAAACAAGGAACGTCCGGTCGTATTGAACAACTGGGAAGCAACATATTTTAACTTCAATGAAAACAAGATACTAAAACTTGCTCGTGAAGCCGCAAGCGTCGGAGTGGAGTGCTTCGTCTTAGATGACGGTTGGTTTAAAAACCGTAAAGACGACTTTCGGGCGTTGGGCGATTGGTATACCGACACCAAGAAACTTCCCCATGGGTTAAAATGGTTGAGCAAGCAAATTCAATCTATGAATATGAATTTTGGCTTGTGGGTAGAACCGGAAATGATCAACGAAGACAGTGACTTATACCGCAGTCATCCGGAGTGGGCAGTCGGGCGAGTTGATCAAATCGCCTCTTTGAGTCGCAATCAACGTGTATTGGATATGAGCAATCCGGATGTACAAGACTATTTGATTGAACGTTTAAGTGAAATATTTGAAGAAGCTGAAGTAAGTTTCGTAAAGTGGGACTACAACCGCATCTTCTCAGACCATTTCGGATCAACCTTGGATCATCAAGGCAAATTCACCCATTCATTCATTTTAGGAACTTATCGTGTTCTCGATGAGTTGACTAAACGTTTTCCTTCGGTGCTTTTTGAGAGTTGCGCTTCCGGCGGAAACCGGTTTGATTTAGGTATGCTCTGCTATACCCCGCAAATCTGGACCAGTGACAACACGGATGCGCTTGATCGAACGGTCATACAAACCGGAACCAGTTACGGATATCCCTTATCATCGATATCCGCACACGTCAGTGCGGTTCCAAACCATCAAACCCGCCGAATATCCCCATTGAACTCCCGATTGGCCGTTTCCAGCTTTGGGGTTTTTGGATGCGAGATCAATTTGAATGACTGTAATGAAAAACAGAAAAAAGAGATTGCCTCCCATATTGCTTTATATAAGGCTTATCGAAATACACTTCAGTATGGGACATTCTATCGAATCCCTTGTGATAAAAATCAGGTTCGATGGATGTGCGTCGATCAAAAGAAGCAATCTGCTATCGGTATGTACTTTCAGTCGCGTAATCCCGTCAATGTAAAAAGTGAGCGATTCATTACCCGCGGACTCAATGAAGAGAGTTATTATTCGATTAAATCTGTGCCTTTCGATATGAGCATTTTGGATTTTGGTGACTTGATCAACTATGTTTCGCCGGTTCACATAAAACCAAATTCACTTTTACACAAAACCGTGGATATGTTTATGAAAGTCAAAAGCGAACATGAAAATTTGGAAGCTTACGGGGATTGTCTGAACTTGGCAGGATGGGCGTTGAAGCAACCGTTTTTGGCTGGATTGCACGAAGATGCCAGAATCTTGTTCGATCAGTCCGCTCGACTGTATTTATTTCAACAAAAAGAATCTGAAATCGAATAAATGTTGTGAATAATGTGTGAAAACATCATGCATGGGCAACTTAGTATGAACACCATCATTGACTTGTGCTAAAATAAGCATACTGCGAGGTATCGATATGGAAGAAGAAAACGTAAGAATTAAATTAGAGCGCCACGTATGGCCAGATGAAAAGGCTAATCGCAAGCGCAAGAAAATATTTGTAACAACGGTCATATTGGCGATCGTTCTTTCTTTTGGCATCGGCTGGCTGTTTGGTTCATTTTTACAAACACCGATCACCGTCAATAATTCCGGAAAGTACACCCGCTTGGATGCGATCATTGAGACCTTGTCTGCTCAGTGGTATTTTGGCAAGGATATCGAAAATATTGAAACATGGCTGCTGAATAACGCCATCAACGGAATGATCGACCTTAACGGCGATATACACACGAGTTATCTGACTGCTGAAGAAGTCAAACAATTCAACGACTCCATTGATATGGGGTTTGTTGGGATTGGTGTTCAATATTATATGAGTGCGGATGGCTACCCGGTCGTTGAACGAGTATTTAAAAATTCACCGGCGGAAGCATTCGGTGTCATGCCGGGAGATATTATTTATATCGTTGATGGTGTAGATGTCAAAGGGATGGAAACCGAAGAGATCGCTTCACGCGTCAAGGGTGAAGAAGGTACGACAGTCGTCATTGATTTTTTACGTGCCGGTACGGTTGTTAGAAAAGAGATCATCCGAGGTATCGTAAAGAACTCAGCGTTTGGTCAGATATTGGCAGGAAACGTCGGATATCTTGAAATATATCAATTTGGCTCATCCACGACCCAGGAAGTTGCTGGTTACCTCAATGACATGAAGGCTAAAAACGTTTCCAAACTTGTCATCGACTTACGTGATAATGGCGGCGGATACTTAAATACCTTAGTAGGCATATCGAGTTTGTTATTACCGAAAGACACTGTTGTCATTCGTCAGGAATATAAAGACGGAAGCAGTGAAATCGGTAAAACTTTGGGTGGACAAATGACGAACTTTACCGATATCGTGATTTTGGTCAATGGAAATACAGCCAGTGCTTCAGAAGTGCTGACCGCTGCTTTACAAGAGCAAGCCGGTATCAAAGTAGTTGGAGTAAAGACGTATGGTAAAGGAACCGTACAGATCACCCGTCCGTTTGCGGATGGAAGCGCGTTAAAATTCACGACGGCACAATGGATGTCTCCCAATGGCAATGCGATCAATGGCGTCGGGATTACCCCGGATTACATCGTAGAGCTTCATCCTGTGTTCTATTTCGATAAGATCGTTTTAGAAGAAGGTGTGACCTATGGATTCGATCAAGTGGACGAAAGTGTCGAACTTGCTCAATTAGCCCTGGATTTCCTGGGGTATTCGGTCAACCGCACAGACGGCTATTTTGACCAGTCGACCGTTGAAGCGATCGTTAAATTCAGATCTGACTATGCACTTGAAGAATCCGAGCGTTTAGATAAGAAGGCACTTCAAGTATTATCCACAGAAATCATTCGATACTGGTTTACCAATCGCGCAAATCTGGATACTCAATTACAGAAAGCCCTTGAACTTATCAATGAATGATCAACGCTTTCAACTGATCTCCAATTTTGATCCCAAAGGAGACCAACCCAAAGCGATTGATCAACTGGTAGAAGGTTTAAATCAAAATAAAAAGGCTCAGGTTCTTTTAGGTGCCACTGGAACCGGTAAAACGTTTACCGTTTCTCAAGTGATTGCCCGAGTCAACCGGCCAACCCTGGTTTTGGTTCATAACAAAACATTGGCCGGACAATTATACTCTGAATTTAAAGAACTCTTCCCGAACAATCGGGTAGAGTATTTTGTGTCTAACTTTGATTACTATCAACCGGAAGCTTACATGCCTCGCACCGATACATACATCGAGAAGAATGCGATGATCAATGCGGAACTAGACATGTTGCGCTTATCTTCGATCAACAGCATTTTACAACGCCGGGATACGATCGTCGTTGCTTCCGTCGCCTGCATTTATGCATCCAGTGACCCTGAACTATACCGTGACATGTTTTTTACTTTGCGAGTCGAAGAGAAAATCGATCGTCAACAATTGCTTCACAGGCTTGTCGAACGTCAGTATCAACGAAATGATATTGAACAAAGCCGCGGAACTTTCCGGGTACGAGGCGATGTGATCGAAATCTGTTTAGGATATACCGATGCATTCATTCTTCGCATCGAGATGTTTGATAACGAAATCGAACGAATCACCGAAGTCGACCCTGTCACCGGTAAAATTCTCAACGCTTACTCTTTGTATCATATATTTCCTGCCAATGAATATGCGCGGAATAAAGATCAAATCCTGAGGGCTTGCAATGATATTGAGGCTGAGTTGAGAGAACGTTTGATCGAATTTGAGAAAGAAGGAAAACTTCTTGAAAAACAACGCTTGGAACAACGGACCCGATATGATTTAGAAGCTTTGCGTGAGTTTGGTTTCTGTCCGGGTATTGAGAACTACTCTCGCCATATTGACGGAAGAGCAGAGGGACAAAGGCCCTTTACACTCTTTGATTTCTTCCCAAAAGATTTCTTGTTTGTTGTCGATGAATCACACGTCAGTATCCCTCAAGTTCGCGGAATGTACAACGGAGACCGCGCACGCAAGGAAGTATTGGTAGAATTCGGTTTTCGTCTGCCATCGGCACTCGATAACCGCCCCTTGAAATTTACGGAGTTCGAGCAACTGACCCCCCAAACGATTTTTGTTTCGGCGACTCCGGGTGATTACGAGACCAATTTGACCAACGGTGAAATCGTCGAACAAATCATCCGGCCGACCGGTCTGCTCGATCCGCAAATCGAAGTTAAACCTTCGCGTGGTCAAATCGATGATATCGTCGATCAAATCAGATTGCGCATGGCAAAAAACCAACGCGTGCTTATAACGACGCTTACCGTTAAAATGGCGGAAGAACTAACCGGATATTTAAAGAAACTGCATTTGAACGTGGCTTATTTGCATCATGAAACCAAAACCTTGGAACGCATCGAAATCATCCGTGAACTTCGAAAAGGAAAATATGACGTTTTGGTCGGAATCAATTTGTTACGCGAAGGGTTGGACTTACCGGAAGTTTCATTGGTGGCCATTTTGGATGCGGATAAAGAAGGATTCTTGCGCTCGACCCGCTCACTGATACAGACCATTGGCCGTGCCGCCCGTAATTCGGATGGCAAAGTCATTTTGTATGCCGATCGTATGACGGACTCGATGATCAATGCGATCAACGAGACCAATCGACGCCGGACAGTACAAGAACAGTACAACATTGATAACAATATAACACCAACAACCATTGTCAAAGAAATCCGTGATTCTATCCGTGGTAAAGAAACTCAGGAAATGACCGCCAGACTGCTGAAGAAAAAGGGCAAGGTCAGTAAGAAGGAAAAGGATGAAGTCATCCGTCAACTGGAAAAGGAAATGCACGAAGCCGCTCGTGTCCTTGATTTTGAGCGGGCTGCCCAATTACGCGATATCATCATCGAAATGAGAGCTGAATAAACCGGGGAGACCCGGTTTGCGTATTGTATTTTTAATGAAGAAGTTTATCATGTATAATGAGTAAGATTGAGGTGAATTTAATATGAAACAAGATGTCATTCATATCAAAGGGGCAAGGGTCAATAATTTAAAAAATATCGATCTGGACATCCCTCGAAATAAATTGGTCATTATGACCGGTCTTTCAGGATCCGGTAAAACATCGTTGGCATTTGACACGATTTATGCGGAAGGCCAACGAAGATATGTTGAATCACTGAGTGCATACGCACGTCAGTTTTTAGGCAATACCGAAAAACCGGATGTCGATTTGATCGAAGGTTTATCGCCTGCAATTTCCATCGACCAGAAAACTACAAGCAACAACCCGCGTTCGACCGTAGGTACCGTAACTGAGATATATGATTACCTGCGCTTACTTTATGCCAGGATCGGAACGCCTTACTGTCCGACACATCACACGCCGATTCAATCCCAGACCATCAAGCAAATGATGGAGCGGATTTCCCAGCTGCCCGATCAGTCACGGATTCAAATTCTTGCTCCGGTATTGCGTCAGCAAAAAGGGACTCACAAAGAACTTTTTGAGAAACTGTTAAAAGAAGGTTTTGTCAGAGTGCGAGTCAACGGCGAAGTGTATATGCTTGAGGATGAAATCGTTTTAGAAAAAAATAAAAAGCATGATATCGACGTTCTGGTCGATCGAATCATCAAATCAGAAGAAAATAAGACACGCTTACATGATTCACTGGAAACAGCATTGCGTTTGGCAGATGGATTGGCTATCGTTTCAAATGCCGATCAAGAGCTGCTGTTTTCACAGCGCTATGCCTGTATGAAATGCGGGTTTGTCGTTGCCCGGCTTGAACCCCGTTTGTTCTCGTTCAACTCACCTTTAGGAGCTTGCGAAACTTGCAAAGGGTTGGGAGTCACTCAGAAAGTCGATGTCGACTATCTGATTCCCGATAAAAATAAGAGCATCCGTCAAGGCGGAATTGCATACTATAAAAACATCGTTGACAGTGAGAATCTGGAATGGCAAGTGTTTAAAACACTGTGCGATCACTACCAGATCGATATTCGCAAACCCATCAAAAATCTGACAGAAAAAGAGTTGTCGATCGTTCTTTATGGATCCAAAGAACCAATTTCGTACAGTATCTCCTCACGATCTGGAAACACTTTCTCCAGAAATGACTATATTGAAGGTGTTGCGTCATTGATTGAACGTCGCTTTATGGAAACGACGTCACAAATGTCAAGAGAATGGTATGCAAGCTTCATGTCTGAATCAACCTGCGAAACATGCAACGGACGCCGTTTGAACGAGATGGCATTGTGTGTTAAAGTAGGAATCAAAAACATCAACGAGTGGACACAAATGTCCGTTAAAAATGCTTTACTCTACATCAACCAGTTGGAACTGGGTCCGATGCAAGTCGAAATATCCCGGTTGGTTCTTAAAGAGATTCGGGAACGCTTAGAGTTTTTAAAAGATGTCGGACTTGAATATCTGACATTGGACCGCATTGCCGGAAGTTTGTCCGGTGGAGAGGCTCAGCGAATCCGCTTGGCTACTCAGATTGGATCACGACTGACCGGAGTTCTATACGTTCTGGATGAACCATCGATCGGACTACATCAGCGAGACAATGCCAAACTGATCCGCACACTTAAGAATATGCGTGATTTAGGCAACTCACTAATCGTTGTCGAGCACGATGAAGAAACGATGATGGAATCTGACTGGATTGTTGACATTGGTCCGGGAGCCGGTGAGCATGGCGGAGAAGTCATTGCCAATGGGACACCGGAAGAAGTCAAAAACAATCCGAACTCTATTACCGGACAATATCTCTCTGGGAAAATGTTTATACCTACCCCTTCCGTCCGCAGCAAAGGCAATGGTCAAAAGTTGAAAGTCATCGGAGCCAAAGAAAATAACTTGAAAAATGTGACTGTTGAGTTTCCGCTCAATTCGTTTATCGCTGTGACAGGCGTCAGCGGCAGCGGAAAATCCTCCTTGGTCAACGAAGTTCTATGTAAAACACTTCAACATCATTTAGGCAGAGCTAAAGTTAAACCGGGTGCTGTCGATAAAGTATTGGGGTTGGAATTTATCGATAAAGTCATTGAAATCGACCAAGATCCGATTGGACGCACACCGCGATCCAATCCGGTTACCTACACGGGGATATTCGATGATATACGCGATTTGTTCGCATTGACTCCGGAAGCCAAAGTCCGGGGATATGATAAAGGACGATTCTCTTTCAATGTCCGTGGCGGACGTTGCGAACTGTGTCAGGGAGATGGGGTCAAACGTATTTCCATGCACTTTTTACCGGATGTTTTTGTTCCGTGTGAAGAATGTGAAGGCAAGCGATATAATGAAGAAACATTGCAAGTTACTTATAAAGGTAAGAATATCTACGAGATATTGGAAATGAGTGTGGAAGATGCTATAGAATTCTTCACCAATGTGCATAAAATAAAACATCGTTTACAAACATTGATGGATGTCGGGTTGGGGTATATCAAGCTTGGACAACCGGCAACGACCCTTTCAGGAGGAGAAGCACAGCGCGTAAAGCTTGCCAGCGAACTTCAACGGCGTGCGACGGGTAAGACGGTCTTTATTCTTGATGAACCAACGACCGGACTTCACAGCCACGATGTAGCCAAATTGCTCAAAGTATTGCAGAGAATCGTCGAAAATGGTGATACAGTCATTGTTATTGAGCATAATCTTGATATTATTAAGTCAGCAGATGTTATTATAGACATCGGACCCGAAGGCGGCGATGATGGCGGAATGATCTTATGCACTGGAACACCGGAGCAGATCGCCAACCATCCAAGCAGTTATACCGGGCAATATCTTAAGAAATTATTCCATAAAAAGGAGGGGTGAACGTGAGTTTCGAGTCAAAATGCACCATGCGGGAAGTGAAGAACTACTTCCAGTTTGATCAGATTACCGGAAATGATGAATCATTAGACCGTTGGGTCGTCGTCCCGGATCTTAACCGTCCCGGATTGGAACTGGCCGGATTTTTTGAACATACCGAGCCACGGCGAATCATTATCATGGGCGACAAAGAAATGGCTTATATTGATACCATCTCCGAAGAACAGCAACGCTATGTGTTTGACCGTCTGACTGATGGGTGGACACCTGCCATAATCTTAGCGCGAGATTATGCATGCCCGCCGGTTCTAAAAGAAATTGCAGCATACAAAAACTTTCCGATATTTGCGTCGGATCAAAAGACTTACCGGTTAATGGTTGATATCATCGGTTTTCTTGATGAGCACTTATCCCCGACAGATAATATTCACGGTGTGTTGATCAGTGTTTTTGGTAAAGGGGTATTGATCACGGGAGAAAGCGGAATGGGAAAATCAGAAACAGCTCTAGAACTCATACGCAAGGGACATGTATTGGTGTCGGATGACAGAGTCGATATTCGCCGAGTGCATAACACGGTCATCGGCTATGCTCCTGAACTGCTTAAGGGATTACTTGAGTTACGTGGGATCGGAATCATCGATGTCGCAAAAATGTTTGGTGCTTCCGCAATGCTGGATAGTGCCCGCATCGACTTTGTGGTATATCTTGAAAAGTGGGATGACTCCAAAGACTATAAGCGAGTAGGTATTGAAACCAACAAAGTTATGACGATGTTGGAAGTCGATGTGCCGCAATTGTTGTTTCCTGTGAAAGAAGGCCGGAATCTGGCGATATTGATTGAGGCGGCCGTCACAGATTTCACACTAAAAGACAAAGGATTTGATGCCGGTAGTGATTTTGACCGGCGTGTATTTGAATATATTGAACGTCAAAATAAAATAAACAGAGGATAAACGGAGGGTTTATGAAATTTTTTCCTGATTTACAAACATTTATGGATATCGGGCCAATATCCATAAAGTGGTATGCCGTGCTGATCTTAGCCGGTGCTTATTTGGCTTACTATCTGAGTTATCGTAACTTAAAGAAAATGGGTTACAAAGCCGATTTGACGGATGATTTGTTTTTTGGCGCTTTACTTAGCGGTGTCATCGGTGCCCGTCTGTGGTTTGTGCTTTTCTTCGATTTGAACTACTATTTGACCCGCCCATTGGAAATTTTTATGACATGGCAAGGTGGACTAGCGATTCAAGGCGGCTTGTTTGGTGGTGTCTTGTTTGGTTTGTGGTTCGTTAAGCGTAAAAAGATTGATTTCATGCGTTTTGCGGATGCAATCGTTCCCAATGTCCTGGTCGCGCAGGCAATCGGCCGTTGGGGGAATTTTCTAAATCAAGAAGCGTATGGCCGCGTTGTTCAGGAATCCTTTTATAACGGTTGGCCTCAACTGATCAAAAATCAAATGTTTATTGCCGGTCAATTTCGCGAACCGACATTTTTGTACGAAAGCGTCGCAAACATCGTCGGCTTTCTGTTGATTGTTGTCGTACTCAAAAACTTCTCTAAACCAAAACGAGGCGATATGGTATATGCCTATCTGATGTGGTATGGTGTTACTCGTTTCTTTATCGAAGGTCTACGGGCAGACAGTCTGATGTTTATGGGACTGCGCTCAGCCCAGCTTGTATCTATTGCCTTCATCGTCGTTGGGGTGTTGGGTACTTTGGGATTATTCAGAAAACTACTTAAAAAGGAAAAACCCGTCATTCTGTTTGACTTTGATGGAACGCTGATGGATACTGAACCGGCGATCATCGAAAGTTTCAAACAAGTGTTCAAAAAATATGCTCCGGATATGAATATTACCCGGGAAATGGAATTATCGTTCTTAGGTCCGACGTTATGGGAGACTTTCAAAAAGTACTTGCCTGAAGAGGATGCGGATAAACTTGTAGAGGAATATCGCACCATAAATTTTGAGATGCATAAGACTCATGTAAAGCCGATTGAGGGAGCTAAAGAACTTTTGATCGGTCTAAAAGAGCAAGGCTATATGATCGGCATCGTTTCGAGTAAATTGACAGATGCCATTGATTTGGGATTGAATATGTTTGAGATGAAAGACTATTTTGATGTCGTTATCGGTTTAGAACAGGTCAAAAAACACAAACCTGATCCGGAAGGTTTATTTGAGGCATGCAAGAAACTGAATATCGGTCATGATTCAGCTATTTATATCGGGGATACCCAAGGGGATGTTTTAGCGGGGATCAATGCCGGTATGTATACTATTGCTTTTGCGGCTGATCAAGAGCGAAAAGAAATGTTGGAAAAATTAAAACCTACACGATTGATTTCGTCACTAAAAGAAATCAATGATGTGTTGAAGGAGGATGTCGAATGGACGTACAGTACGATGTAATCATCATTGGTGCAGGACCTGCCGGGATGACGGCAGCCGTCTATGCTTCACGTGCCGGATTGAAAGCAATGATGCTAGAACCGGAAGCCCCAGGCGGGAAACTGGTAAAAACTTTTGAAATCAGTAATTGGCCGGGTATGAAAACGGTAGCCGGTGTGGATTTAGCCATGCAAATGTTTGAACATTCGACCGAGTATGGTTGTGAATATAATTATGGCCGGGTCATGCGTGTCGAAGTTGACGGTAATATCCGCAAGGTCATCTGTGATGATGGCAATGTTTATACAGCACATGCGATCATTCTTGCGACCGGAACCGTGGAAAAGAAATTGGGATTGGAAAATGAAGAGCGTTTGACGGGTCGTGGAATCTCGTATTGTGCGGTGTGTGACGGAGCCTTTTATAAAGAGAAAGTCGTCACGGTCATCGGCGGTGGTAACTCGGCTTTAGAAGAAGCCCTGTATTTAACGCAGTTTGCATCCCATGTACGAATCGTAATCCGTCGTGATGTTTTCCGTGCGGAACCTCATATTCAGGATTTGGTCAACAAACACCCGAAAATAGAAGTCATCACCAAAAGCATTCCGGCTGCATACGTAGAAGAGAACGGGAAGATTTCAGGTATTGTTTTGACAAACGTGGATACAAAAGAGAAGAAGACATATCCGACATCCGCAGTTTTCCCATATATCGGCTCTACTCCGGCAACACAGGCAGTCGCTCATTTGAACGTGACTGATCCGGAGGGATATCTGATCGTCAACGAAAAAATGGAAACGACGGTTCCCGGTGTTTACGGTGCCGGAGATGTTTGTTCAAAGAACTTACGCCAAATCGTTACGGCTGTGGGTGATGGAGCAGTTGCTGCTCAAATGATTTTCCATTATATTCAGGAATTGAACCACTAATTTTAAAAAGTAACTTGGTTTCTGATACAATATATCTGAGGTATCCTATGAAAAATAAACGAGTCATCTTGGTCACAGGTATGTCCGGCGCAGGCAAAACATCGGCTATGGGCATATTGGAAGATATGGGTTATCACGCCATTGACCAATATCCGCCCCAGCTCATCGGACCGTTATTGAAACTCATTAACAAAGGAGATGATCCGCGATTGGATTATCTGGCCTTGGCAACAAGTGCCATGGACTTTCCTTTGTTTTTGATGCGTTTTGAAAATATCGACTCGGATGTCCGGGTATTATTTTTAGAAGCTTCCGATGAAGAATTGCTCTTACGGTATAAATTTACCAGAAGAACGCACCCGATGCTGATTTCGAATATGGCCAGCACACTTGAAGAGGCCATCCAAGTCGAACGTGAAATGTTCACTGCGATGAAGGAACGCGCTTATTACACGGTGGATACCACGTTTTTAAAGCACAATGAGCTAAAACAAAAACTGGAAAAAGTGTTTTCATTTACGACTCAGCCAGTATTTACCATCAGTTTTATTTCCTTTGGATATAAAAACGGGGTACCGATGGATGCTGACTTATTGTTTGATGTCCGTTTCTTAAAGAATCCGCACTGGGTTGAAGAGCTGCGCGGGTTAAGCGGTGATGATAAGGAAGTATATGACTATGTCATGGTCGAAGAGCAGACACAGATGTTCTTAAAAAAGCTGAAGGAATTTCTGGATTATGCGTTTGAAGAATATGTCAAAGAAGGGAAAAATCATTTTACCGTAGGTATTGGTTGTACGGGCGGACAGCATCGTTCGGTTGCGATTACGAACTGGCTTTATGAGCAGTATGAAGATAAGTACAAATGCTTCAAGAATCACAGGGACAAAAAGGATCGATTATAATGAAGAAGAAGGTCGTCGTTATCGGTGGGGGCACCGGCCAGGCAACACTTTTAAGAGGTCTGAAACTACTGAATGATATTCATTTGACGGCTATCGTTACGGTTGCGGATGACGGAGGGTCAACCGGAAGGTTGCGCCGAGCTTTTCACATTCCTGCAATGGGAGATATTCGCAATGTCATGATTTCAATGGCGGAATCAGAAACGATGCTATCCAAACTCATGGAGTATCGATTCGAAGGTACGCCGGAAAATGAAATCTATGGCCATAATTTGGGCAATCTTATATTGACTGCATTAACCGATCGCAGCGGCAACTTTATGGAAGCTATAACGGCCATCTCCAAAGTTTTGAATGTTAAAGGCGATATAGTTCCTTCATCTTTGCAAGTAATCACATTGTTTGCGGAGATGGTGGATGGCACGATCGTACGCGGGGAGTCAAATATACCTAAAAACGGAAACCGGATCAATCGGGTCTTTTATCAGGAAAAAGTTAGGGCGTCCCGCCAAGCGATTGAAGCTATCAGATCAGCTGATTTGATCATCTACGGTGTCGGTAGTTTATATACAAGCATATGTCCAAATTTGATCATCGAAGATATTGCGCATGCTTTAAAGGTGACAAAAGCCAAGAAGATTTATGTGTGTAATGCAATGACTCAACCCGGGGAAACAGACTTTTATTCAATGGAAGAGCATGTGGATGCCATTGTCCGACATAGCGGGGTAAAAGTAGATTTGGTCATAAAAGCCAGTGACCTTTTACCACAGGATGTTGTTCAGCGATACAGAGAGTTGGGCAGTTTAATTGTCGATATGGTGGAAGATGAGCATTCGTATCCCGTCTTACAAAGCAATTTATTGGATTTTTCAAATGGACTTGTCCGTCATGACCCGTTAAAAGTCAGGGATTTGATTGAGAGTATATTGGCGCAGGAGTGATACAATGTCGTTTACAACGGAAATAAAGTCAGAAATATCGCAAAATGAATTAAAGACGTGCTGTACAAGAGCGCAACTTTCAGCGTTGATTCAACTCAATGCGACATTGGCCATTTCCAATCAATCCTATCAGTTACTCATTAAAACAGAAAATCCGACAACGGCTAAGCGTATCTGGATTTTACTGAAAGAGCGCTACAAAGTGACAAGTGAACTTTCGATTATTAAGAAGATGAAACTTAAAAAGAATAATATCTACGTAATCAAGGTACTTTCGAAAGTGAAAGAAATCTTGGAAGATGTAGGTCTTTGGACTACGATGGGATTGTCCGATCGGCCTACACGGTCGATCGTTGCAAAGGATTGTTGCGCAAGGGCTTATTTGGCCGGAGCTTTTTTGGCTTCCGGCAGCATAAATAATCCGACGAAAACGAATTATCACTGCGAGATAGCTACACATGATGAAAAACATGCAATCTTTATCAGTAAGCTGATGCATCGTTTTGAATTACCCGCGAAAGTTGTTCTCCGAAGGCAACAACAAGTCGTATATTTGAAAGCATCGGACAAAATTGCGGATTTTTTAAGAGCGACGGGTGCGATTGACGCATTGATGAAATTTGAGGATATCCGAATCCAACGTGATTTCCGGAATTCACTAACCAGACTAGATAATTGTGAAGTTGCAAATGAAGTGAAAACACTTCAAGCTGCTTCTAGACAAATCGAGGATATTATTAAGATACAAAAATCAGGCCGATTTGAATCATTGGAAGAAAAACTAAAAGAGGTCGCTTTGTTAAGAATCGATAATCCCGATGCCAGCCTAAATGAACTAAGTGATGTTTATGAAGAACAGACCGGTACGGTCATGAGCAAGTCGGGGATGAAGCATCGATTCAATAAACTTCATGAAATCGCATCTCGACTGAAATAAAACATCAATAATGAATTATTTATGCGAAAATCTACAAAATCAGAATATATTGTGTATTTTTTAGAATATTTATTGCAATCACGGTTTACTTTACGGGTATATATATTTTATAATAAAATCACGTAGATGGGGACGTGTGTACGGGGGTACTTATGGATATGTTTCTTGCGATATCAATCATAGTGGGTGGAATGATTTTTTTGTATGTAATGCTTTCTGAAGAAGCAAAATCGCAGATTCGAATGGATGCTGTGGTTGATGCTTCAGTGGCTCGTCTTTTTCAAGAAGAGGAAGCATCATTCAATGGGACCAACGGAAATGATCATCGCCCTTATTTTGTGGAGTTTGTTGAAAAGGATAACAAGCGCAACGTTTTTCCTGTGAAGAAAAATGTGTATAGTAAACTTAACGTTGGAGACAGTGGACGTTTGACTTACAACGGTTTCCGTTTTATTGAGTTTACCAAAGAAGGCGAAGTTAAATCGGCTCATCAAACCTGGCTCGAAAATTTTACCGGAGGATCAGCAGCAAAGTTAAAATTTTATGCATTTGCACCTTCTGTAAATATGATAATATCGACGGAACAACCAACGATATTGAGTTTGAATCAAGTTAAGCAAAATGTCAGAATCGTTTTCAACTCGACAAGCACTGCAACGTTCGGTGTTGAAAACGAAAATGGGGATATGTTGCATTTTACTAAGGTTGCGACCGGTAGAAATTGTCAGCTGGAAATTCCTGATATTACAAAAAGAGGTTCATATTGGTTGAATGACTTGTCGGAGTCAGATGTGAGTAAGGTTTTGGACTTGTTTTCCAGGGGCGAGGATCTTATTTCTGTCTATGAACTGACTTTACAGTCTTGGCACAAAAGCGCGAAGAATAGGCATTCAACATAAGCGAAGTGTGCAAGATTAGATAAAGATTGTAGATCGATGTACTATCTGCATAAGCCAGACTTTATGCAGGCTTAAAAGAAGAAGGGGGAGGACCAATGGATATTCTTGAGAATAGTGGTGTAGAGTTTCACATTGAGAAACGTTTTGGAAATCGAATGAAAGAATTACGGTTGGCCAAAGACATTTCTCAGCAAGAGCTGGCTGTTCGAAGCGGCTTGCATCGGAATTATATTTCTGATGCGGAGCGCGGAAAACGAAATGTCTCGCTCAAGTGCATTGAGAAAATCGCCATAGGACTTGAGTGCACGCTTAAGGATCTGTTTTAAAAACTGCCAAACGGCAGTTTTTAAATGGGCAGCAGTATCCGCTTTTCTTAAATGCATGATATAATGAAGTAGGTGATTTTATGCGCATAATTCAGTTTATTCTTTCTTTGGTTTTACTCCTATTCTTCCTGTCGGTCGCATGGCCGTTATTTTTGATTCTTTTTGTCGTGCTTGCCTATTATTGGATTTCGGCTTTATGGAAAATCAGAAGAGTAACAAAAGAGGCTTATGAAGAGATCAAACAACAAGAATCTATTGAGCGGCCGATCGCATCAGGAGATGTTATCGACGCACAGTATACAGAACGCGAGGAATAACTATGACTTTCGGTGATATGGACTTTTCACCACTTAATGAAGACGATATTCCACTTCTCAAGAAGTATCTGGCATTAGCCGGCTATGAAGAGAGTAATCATAATTTGGTCAATCTGTTGATGTGGCAAAATCAATTTCCACTATTTAAATATATATCGGATCACTGGGTGTTGTTACTGGGTATACATAAAGGAACACTCTTCCTCTATATGCCTTTATGTGAAAGAGAATATTTGAATGACGCAATTGAACAGGCGTCTTCGATATTTCACAAAGCAGGTATTAATTTCGTGATGAGTGCTTACACTAAGGATGTAAAGGATCAAATCTTTCAGAAACATCCAGACTTCTGTGCTTGCAGCCCAAGAGAAAGTTATGACTATGTCTATGAGCGTGAAAAACTTGTTACACTAAGCGGTAAGAAACTTCAGAAAAGACGCAATCATTACAACGGGTTTATGAAGATGCACGGAGGACGTTATCGTTTTGAACCTATCGGTGACTACATCGATCAATGTAAAGATTTGTTGAAAGAATGGAAGAATGATGACGATGATGACTTTTTGTATTACGAACGTCTGGGAACTGAATACGTTTTGGACAATTTTGAAATATTGGAAGCCAAAGGCGGTTGTTTGTTGATCAATAACAAAGTCGAAGGATTCATCATTGGGTCATATGGAAGCAAACGAATGGTACAAATCAACATCGAAAAAGCCAATGATCAGATACGGGGAATATATCAGGTGTTGGAGAGTGAATTTTTAAGTCGTTACTTTACGGATTGCGAACTCGTCAATCGTGAAGATGACATGGGTAAACAGAATTTGCGTGATGCAAAAATGGCGAGTATGCCATTGTACTTAATTGAGAAATATCGGATATGCGAAGAGGTGAAACATGATTGCCAGGGCGGATGTAAAGGATAAAAACTTAATCTACTTGTATTGGAAGGAATTGTTTGCGCATGATGACAATGGGTCGATTGATTTTTTCTTCAATCACTATTGGAGCGAGAACAATTGTTTTGTGCTGAAAAAGAATGGGGAACTCGTTTCCGGATTGAATGTATTGAAACATGACATGATGCTCAATGAACAGCGCCTTCGAGTTTCGTTTATTTCTGGAGTATTTACCCGTCCACAAGATCAGGGGAAAGGTTATATGACGGAACTAATGACTGAGATGTTGGATATTCTGTCCCATCAGGATTTGATTACAATGTTGCTGGCATATAATCCGAAGGTGTATGAGCCTTTTGGATTTAGTACTGTGATGAATAAGAAAGTCGTTCATTTGACTCGCTCCATGATCCCAAAGGTTTCTACGATGGGAGTCACGTATCAAGTCAGTTCGAAAGAATTATTGGGAGCATATCAGAAATTCACAAAGTATTTTACCGGTTTTTTTGTCCGGGATGAAACGTATTTCGATATAATGAAGAAGGATTTGGAAGCTCAGAATGGGAAGCTAGTCGCTTATGTTGAAAATAATCAATTAATGGGTTATATGATGTATACAGTTTCGCAATTACACGTTGATATCCAGGAGGTTGTTTACTTCAATTCAGATACATTGTATCGTTTACTGAATTTTGCGGCTTCATTAAAAGATCGGATCGACTTATCGGTCTCAACCGCAGAAGATTTGTCAAAACTGTTTCCTAAGGCATTGATTGAAATCAAACCTTGGATGATGGCAAGACTGAATGATTCCAATCTATTCAATAAATTGTTTCATGTTTCGGTTTTTAACGGTCAAGAAGCGTTTATGATTGCGAAGAAGCCGTTATTCAACCCGGATTTCCAATGAAACCGATTACATCGCATTGCTAACGGTTTCACAATTGACATTGCTATCAGATAATTTTATAATAGAGGTTGTCAAAGAGGAGGACTTAAAATGACAGTAAAAGTTGCTATTAATGGATTCGGAAGAATCGGACGTTTGGCTTTTCGCTATATGTTTGGTTCCAGCGAGTTTGAAATCGTTGCAATCAATGACTTGACGGATGCTAAAACATTAGCTCACTTATTAAAGTATGACTCGGCTCAAGGACGTTATGACAAGGAAGTTTCTTTCAATGAAGCGGGAATTGTCGTTGACGGTAAACAATTAAAAGTATTTGCAGAAAAAGATCCGGCTAACTTGCCTTGGAAAGAACTGGGTGTTGATGTAGTTATTGAATCAACCGGTTTCTTTACAACTGAAGAAAAAGCTGGCTTACACATTCAAGCCGGTGCTAAGAAAGTTATCATTTCCGCACCTGCAACCGGAAACATGAAAACCATCGTATTTAATGTCAACCATGAAATTTTGGATGGCAGTGAAACCATCGTATCCGGTGCTTCTTGTACGACCAACTGTTTGGCTCCGATGGCTAAAGCATTGAATGATGCCTTTACGATCGTTGCCGGTTCAATGACTACGATCCATGCTTACACCAATGACCAAAACACTTTGGATGCTCCGCATGCTAAAAAGGATTTGCGTCGCGCTCGTGCTGCTGCAGCAAACATCGTTCCTAACTCGACCGGTGCTGCTAAAGCAATCGGCTTGGTAATTCCTGAGTTAAAAGGTAAATTGGATGGCGGTGCACAACGTGTTCCGGTCATCACAGGCTCAATCACTGAATTAGTTGCTGTTGTTGAAAAACCGACAACGGTTGCTGATGTCAATGCCGCAATGAAGGCTGCTTCCAACGAATCTTACGGTTATACCGAAGAAGAATTGGTTTCCAGCGATATCATCGGTATGTCCTTTGGTTCATTGTTCGATGCAACTCAAACCAAGGTTATCTCGGTGGGTGGCGTTACAATAGTTAAAGTTGCTGCTTGGTATGACAATGAAGCCTCCTATACGTACCAATTGGTGCGTACAGCAAAATATTTAGCTTCAAAGAGTTAAGTTATAAGCGGGATGAAAATCCCGCTTTTTTCTTTCATTATCGTCTTGTCAAAGAGGGAGCCGGTTGGTATACTTTAATAAACCGTAGATTGGAAGAGTAGGGTGCTTTGGCTTTTTAGAGACGGTCATCAGGGTGAAAAGATCGAGTCGGAGTATTACGAAATGCATCCATGAGGGATTTTTGGAACTAAGTACAAGAATACGCATCCAGCGTTATCGGGACAAGGAACTTTCTGTTCGAAAAAGAGTGGAACCACGTTTGCGCGTCTCTTGTACGAGGCGTTTTTTTATTTCAAGGAGGAAGAAAATGAAACTATTTAATTCAATGAGTAATCAGATTGAGGAATTCGTTCCAAAGAAACCCAATGAGGTTTCGATGTACGTCTGCGGACCTACCGTATACAATCATGCTCATATCGGCAATGCACGGCCAATCATCGTCTTCGACACCTTGCGCCGCTATTTTGAGTATTTGGGATTCAATGTCAAATACGTATCCAACTATACCGATGTGGACGATAAAATCATTGCGAAAGCACAAGAAGAGAAGGTCAGTGAAGAGGAAGTAGCTGCCCGCTATATCGAGGCCTACCAAAAGGTACGTGAGGGACTAAATACGAAAGTTCTCGCCGCTACACCGCGGGTGACCGAAACCATGGACGATATCATCTCTTTTATTCAGGCATTGATTGATGCAGATATGGCATACGAGTCTGATGGTGATGTTTATTTCAAAGTAGCCGAATCTGAAAATTACGGTCAATTATCCAATCAGAAAGTAGATGATTTGCTGGTAGGAGCAAGAGTTGATGATCACCATGGTAAAGAAAGTCCGATTGATTTTACTTTGTGGAAAAAGACGGATGTAGGTATCCAATGGTCCTCCCCTTGGGGAATGGGACGTCCAGGTTGGCATACGGAATGCGTCGTTATGATCAAAAAGGAGTTTGATGGATCGATGATCGATATTCACGGTGGCGGAATGGATTTGAAATTTCCTCATCATGAAAATGAAATTGCACAATCCATGGCTTTGTATCACCATCCGATCGCTCAGATGTGGATGCATAACGGCATGTTGAACATCGATGGTGAGAAAATGAGTAAATCGTTGGGGAATGTTCTTTGGGCAAAGGATGTCCTTGAGCAGTTGGGCGGAGACACCGTTCGTTGGATGATGATGAGTGCACACTATCGTGCACCATTGAACATCAACGATGAAACCATCGAACAGGCGAAAACAGAGCTTGGAAAAATCCGTGCAGCGCTAAAACAAGCCTACGTCAAATTGCAACTGGCAAAAGCTGTGTTACCTGTTGACATCAACAGGGACATATTAAAAGGATTTTCTTCGGCAATGGATGATGATTTAAACTCGCCCAATGCGATGAAAGAGATATTCGATGCTGTCAAAGCGTTGAATCAGATGTTAAGAGTCAAAGATGCGGATTTAAACCTGGTTTCTCAATGGGTCGTAGCTATCGAAAAGATGATGGATATCTTTGGTATAACGACTGATCGAGTTGAATTGACCGAGGATGATTTGCAATTATATGATCGTTGGAATGTGGCAAAAGCAGAAAAAGACTTTGAGAAGGCTGATGAGTATCGCAGAGTTCTTACTCAAAGAGGGATTTTATGATCAACCACACCGGATCCGTTCTGGCTTTTATCGGAGATGCAGTTCTGTCTTTACAGGTCAGAGAATATCTGATCAAACGCGGTTATACAAAATCGAAAGATTTACAATCGATCAGCGAGGCTTTTGTCAGTGCTAAAAGTCAGGCAGAATATTCAAGGTATCTGTTGGAGCAGTTTCCGCTTTCAATGGAGGAACTTGAAATGTTTAAGCGCGGACGCAATCACAAATCGGACACGATTCCGAAGAATGCGGATGTTGCGACTTATCGTCTGGCGACCGGGTTGGAAGCATTGTGGGGTTATTTGTATTTGACAGATAATCAACAACGACTTGAACAACTTTGGGACATTTATAAGACTTTTACGGAGGAAAACTATGGCACAATATATATACGGTAAAAACACCGTGCTGACCCGGTTAAATGAAGGCATGCCAATAGAGAAGCTGTTTCTACTAGAACAGAGCAAATGGATGGATGTACTTGAATTAGCCAAGAAAGCACGCATTGAAGTCGTCATGTGCAGTCGCTCTAAATTGGATACTTTGGCAAATGGGAATCATCAGGGGATCGTTGCTCAAATCAAAGAATACAAAACATATTCGATCGACGAGATTTTGAGTTCTGTTGAAAACGGCAAGATTCCGTTGCTCGTGATGTGCGACGGGCTTGAAGACCCTCATAATTTAGGTGCTATTTTGCGTACGGCAGATGCGGTTGGTGTAGATGGCGTAATTATCGGTAAACATCGCTCTGTGTCATTGACTCCGACGGTAGCTAAAGTTTCAACCGGGGCTATTGATACGGTCAAGGTAGCACAAGTGACTAACTTGACCCAAACGCTGAAAGAATTGAAAAAGGCGGGATTTTGGGTTTGTGGTGCAGATAGTGAAAAAGCTTCAGATTATCGTTTGGCAAACTTGACAGCTCCTTTGGTTTTGGTTGTAGGTTCGGAAGGTTTCGGATTATCCAGGCTTGTCAAAGAGCAATGCGATTTTACAGTCAAGATCCCGATGGTAGGGAAGGTATCTTCACTCAATGCCTCCGTGGCAACGGCAGTGTTGCTTTATGAAATTTTAAATCAAAGAAATCCAGTGAAATAATAAGGAGAGAATTACTATGTATAAAGACTTCAATGATCATGAGCTCCTCTATATGATTCGTCAAAAAGATGAGGTTGCCCTAGAGATATTGTTGAAAAAGTACCATAATACGATTATGGGAATCGTCTACGGGATGTTCAGATATGCCCGTTTGTTGAGGATTAGTAAAGATGAGCTGTATTCTGCAGGTATGATGGGATTTGTTCAGGCAGTTGAGTGTTATAGAGAAGACATGAATGTATCGTTTTATTCATTTCTGAAATTGTGTGTGGATAGAGAGTGCCGGTCTTTGGCAAGAAAGAACCGAGGATTGTCATACAGTTTGATCAGTGGTAGTTTATCGTTGGATATGACGATATCAGAAGATGAAAATCTGTATCTGATTGACACGATTGCCTGCACGAATCCAGACTTTGATCCTCAATGGCAATTCAGGTTTAATGAGGCGAAACGTTCGCTAAGAGAAAAACTTAGTCATATGACACCTTTTGAAGTTAAAGTCGTCGTATATAGGATGGAAGGTTATTCATATGCGGAGATTGCTGAGCTTTGTGATGTCTCTGTAAAGGCTGTTGACAATGCTCTTCAAAGGATCAAGAAGAAACTGGGTTCTGTTTGACTAAATATTTGCTTTATGATAAAGTAATAAGGCAAATGAAAGCGAGTTGATTTTACGTGGCTGAAAAGAGCGCAAAAGTTATTCTGACTTGTACGGTCTGCCTGTCGCGCAACTACTCGACACGCCGTAATAAAAAGACACACACAGAGCGGTTGCAATTGCATAAATTTTGTAAAAGATGCAATGCGCACACTTTGCACAAAGAAACGAAATAGGAGGTCATCTCAATGTTTAAATGGTTCAGTATTGAAGGCATCATGACGGAAGTCAAGCGTATCCGTTGGCCGAGAGCAAATGATATGGTTAAGGATTCACTGATCGTAATTATCTTTACGACTGCGTTTGGAATTTTCTTCGTAGTTGCCGAAGCGCTCGTGGCTCTTTTATTGCGTTTGATTGGGATTGGAATTTAAGATGGCTGAAGATAAACAATGGTATGTCGTAAATACTTACGCAGGCCATGAAAACCGTGTTAAAGAAAATCTGCAACGCCGGGTCGAGACGATGGGAATCGAAGATAACCTGTTTCGAATTTTAGTAGCGGAAGAAAAAGAAATCGAGTTTAAAAATGGTAAGAAATCGGAAAAGATGCGCAATCTGTTTCCGGGATATTTATTTGTTGAGATGATCATGACGGATGAAGCTTGGTATATCGTCCGTAATACCCCGGGGGTAACCGGTTTTATCGGTTCATCCGGTGGTGGAGCCAAGCCGTTTCCGGTATCTCCGGATGAAATAGAGTCGATTTTACGCCGTATGGGTATGAGCGATCGCAAAGTCGTCGTTAACTTTAAAGTTGGCGATCGTGTACGTATTACCAACGGTCCTTTTGGCGGGATCGAAGGTCGTGTGGATAGTATGAGTGATGATGCTCAGGCAGCTATGGTA
>PHAF01000009.1 GCA_002841605.1 Firmicutes bacterium HGW-Firmicutes-10
AGCCATGCGTTCTTTGATGTTCAATTTGACCATCTTTTTACTCAAGGATTGATAACGGTCAAATTCGAAATTTTCCTTGTTATAGAGTTTTACCAGCATCTGACCGCTGACGGATAATGTTTCATTCAGGATACCGTTTATTTCATCGTTATACGCTTGTGCATCCCTGGTTAGTGTCCAACGTGTTTTTCCGACTTGTTTCGTAGGCAAAATAAATAGGGGAATAATGCAAAGTCCAATGCTAGCAAGAATCCAGTTTCGACTAAACATCGCTATCAAAGCAACAATAAGTGTAATCGTGTTGGATAAAATACTTGTCAGCGTGTTGGTCATGATTTGTTGAACACCCGAGATGTCACTGGTCATCCGGGTGATGATATCTCCTTGCTTATTCGTCGTAAAAAAACGATGTGACATCGCTTGTAGATGTCGAAACATCTGATTTCGCATATCAAAGGTGATATGTTGTGCTATCCATGTATTCAAATAACTTTCAAATATTTCAATCAAGTTTGCTGTCAAACCAACAAGCAAAGTAATCACAATCAACGTAATGAGCATATCCAAGTCTCTGCCAATCAATCCGTCATCAATGATTCTGCCTGTCAGAATGGATGGCAGCAAGCGCAACACAGACGTAAGGATTATGGTTATAAACACAAGCGTCATTTGTTTCCAATAAGGTTTCAGGTATGAACCGATTCGCTTTAGAAGATGTCCAGACACCTTAACGCGATTTGCTTTTTCTTCGTCCGAAAGATATCCTCGGTTGCGTCCACCCCTGCTCATCGCACATGACCATATCTGGGATAAACACGATTCCCTATCCTTCCATCCGATATATGATTTCGTCGCAATAGAAACTTCGCTCGTTTGAGGATTGCTAACATTTTATCGGGATGTCGTACGTCTTCCATCTGACTCACTCCTTTATTTCAAACCTGCCTGTTAACCTCACTATAAGACAGGGATCTGTTTATGTAAAGACCGACGAGCAAATAAAGAACAGTAGTAATAAACATTCTTCTAGATTTTATGATTGAATTGCTGATAAAAAAAGATATCCAAAAAAGATTAGCTTTGCATGTTACTAGCTAATTATAACTAACCCTATGGAACCTGCTGTATTTAATACTTCTAGCTCAAATTTTTCTCTTAAATAAACTATCCGGAAAATAGTGATGTTGAAAAAATTAAGTTTAGCCATCAGAAAACCCGTGACCATTGTGACATTATTTTTTTAAGTTATGACTGTACTATAAGATAGTTATCCTCATACTGAATATCTTGGGTAAGCGCTGATACGTTTATTGTGTAATGCTGTGTAAAAATTGCCAAGGAGATGAAATATTTACACAAGAAGAAATATCAACCATCAATGCCGTCCCATACCGGAACCCCTATAAAATCTGCGATTATATTAGCGTCATGCCTTGCGAGGTCGTCTTTACCAAAAGTATTGACATACTTACGCTTGCCATCGTGTTTGACAAGATTCATTTCATAAACGCGGTAGTATCGAGTACGTCTAGATTGGTTACCAGAATTATCCACGCTACTTGAACTTTCCAATCTTGTCAAAAGTTGTATGGCATGAATATCATTGAAACTAACCGTATGCTTTGAATCTGTTGTATCAGGTATTTTTGGTTGTTTCCGTCCCTTATAAAACATTCTTGTAGACTTATCAAAAACAATAGGCGTTGATGCTTGAATAAAGATAAAAACACCGGATAAGGCAAAAATCACTCCGGTCAACAATAAAAACCATGGTTTATCACCCGACATGAAAAAATATAACCAAGAAATGAATATACCTGCAATTATAAATATTACACCCATTACGTACCCTGCGATAGAAGGTTTATAAACCAGCCGATTTTCATCCATTTGGACGAGTGCTGTTGACGCACCGCCGGACTTAACTTTTACACCTTTCCATTCTGTTTGAAAAGCCACCGGATCATTAAATTTCTCTGGATTGACCGGAAACAAACTTGGAATAGCAGAATCGATTTTCTTGATGATATCTTTCAACATTGTGTACCCTCCCAATCCTAACCGACCTCCTTGTTATCGGTTGCTTGATTTGAACATGTTTGAAATGATTATCTATTCAAGCAAAGCATACTCCTATCAAAATCGCTTGTCAATTAATGATTAAGAACTGTGAAGAACTGACATTATTCCTAAAAAAACAACCCCTCAAACACACTGATTAAGGGCCATAAAGGTAATCATATCAACAATTGCGACTTGAAAAGCAATGTCTGTAAAAATCTGTACCAGTCAAATCTGCCATATAGATTTCTTTTAAGTTCGCAACTCTTTTGTAAGTATCTCGTCACGGTAAATGTGATATTTACATATTCTGGTCCAGTAAATATCAAATAGGACAAATGCTTTTGTAATCAAGACATATTCATATAAAACATTAAATGTGTGGAATCAGATTTTAATATATTTTTTAAACTTGAAATTCAATATCGTGGCAACAACTCCAAGAATCACAAACGACAGGACAAGTACAACCAGGTCTTTTATTGGAATATCTACTCCAACCGCAGTCTGAATGATATTTTGACTGATTACCGTTAATCCTACGATAGTTATAAAGGTTAACAGAATCGGAGTCAGCTTATAACCTATGATTTTTCTTCTATGCAATGCCATAGCACCGATAAGGTAAATTGGCATAATGATGGATAGATCTATGACAAACGTCGGTTCTGTCGTATAGATTTCAATCATTGCCAACGGCTTTCCTGAAAGCACGGCCGGAAGTATGAACTCAAGCCAAACCAACACAGAAAGACCGCATAACAACAGGAAAAAAGCTGTTCCACTTAACTTAATGTTGGAAATCGAGTCAATCAAATTGTCTGAATGAATCAAGTCATTGATTACATGAATCATCATAAACAAACTGATTGAAAACAATCCTACATAAACAGGAAATAATGAGTTAAAGGTAACCCCGAATACAAGACAAGCCGAGTAATATAATAGTCCGGCAAGCGCTCCAGCATGCCAGAACTTGAATCGATTTGATTTATCACGATAATACGTCAACCATCCGAAAGCGGATGCCACGAAGAACATAATAATGTCCGTCCCTTTATTGCCGGCAGCTTTTATTATTGAATTGTATCTATAAATTCCATCTCCAAATAGTTCAATGCTTTCCCCGTATATGTTCTCAACAATGAAACGTTCTCCCCCTGTCGAATAGAAAATCCCGACCAATGCGGAAACGAAGGTCAAGCCTACGATTAGATAACACAAGAATTTAGCATTTTTCATTGTCTCTTCTCCCTTTAGAAACGAATCTTTAAATATCAAAATTACTAGGTTTAATCAACTCAGCTGATTTTACATTTTAGATCAAATATTTCTCTAGTATTAATTTTATGTAATATGTTTCCGATATGTCAATCCTTAAAGCGAGAAAAGAAGGTTAAAAATGCTTAACTGATAGTGACATACAATCAATTGTCTAGCGATTCAGTTTTGACGAATTGAGATAAAGAAATTTCGATATGACCACATGCACACGGCAAAAAAGCCGAGTTCAATACTAATGTGAAGGGCAGGCATATAGTTCTTGAAAAACGCACGACTTGTCTTTTGTGAAACTGATGAAAGCCTGGAATCTGACCAGGCTTTTTTTAGCGGATATTGAACTCCATTTTCTTCATAGATACATGGGTGATGACAAACATTATCATGATAAAAATGACCGTCACTAAAGTAGAAGTCATGATGTTTTGAGTTTGGAACTGAAGTTTTGATGAAAAGTCGATCAGTCCGGAAGGAAGGTAGGCATGTATGTCAAACAACCCACCCACTGCTTGCATTAAGTAAGCAATGACCAAAGTAATAAAGCCAGTTGGTAAGGTGCGCTTTAATAATGCTCCCCACATGATCAGATTTGCAATTATAAATATGAAGTAGAGTCCTTGAAGCATACCGGCGTACAATACATCCTGTAAAGGCACTTCAAATTCAAACAGAATTCCTGAGTATGCATAGCATATCATGATGGAACCCATCACCAGTAATCCCACTGTCAGTCCAAAGAATACAGTTTTTGAGGCGATGATGTTTACAAACTTATTACCTGAAACTATCGGAAAGACGAGTGTATTATCCCGGATTTCCTGCGCCATGATCGAGCATAGCGTAAATACGACGATGATCATTCCTAACTCAAACAAATCTGACATAAATCCTTGAACTGCCGTGAGCTGACTGGCATTGACCATAAGAACAATATCTTCCATCGATAAATTGGGAAATTGCATGCGGAAGATTTCCGGAATCAGAACTTTGAGCATAATCGGTGTCATCAATGCTAAAAATAGAAAACTCATGATAAGAATAAATAACCGGCCGCTTCTTGTAGCGAATTGCCACTCTTTTTTAAACTCTTTAAACATATTAATCTCCCTCCTTGACAAACAATGATTCAAGATTATTCTTTCTTAGGTTAAATCCAACAATAGGTACATCGAAACCTAATACAGTTTCTAGAAGATTTTTAGGATCAAGATCATTTTGTCTTAATTGCACCATGATGACATTATCCTTCGTTTCGACTTTCAAAATATCTTTGTGGTTTCCCAATTTCTCCAGTTGAGAAGTAATAAGCGGATGTCTAAACTCAATATCGAAAATAGGTTTTACATTATCATGCAACAGCGAAGCCAATGTCTTCTCAAAGATCATCTCACCATTGGCGATCATGCCGATACGGTCACAAATGCGTTCGATATCACTGAGTATGTGAGATGAGAAGATGATGGTTTTTCCCATGTTTTTAAGATCCACCATCAATCGCAAAACTTCACTTCTACCCTCTGGATCAAGGGCAGATGAAGGTTCATCTAGGATAATCAGCTTTGGGTCATTGATCAAAGCCACCGCTAAACCCAATCGTTGTTTCATGCCACGGGAGAATCCTCTAATTTTCCGGTTTGCATGTTGTTCGAGGCCTGCCCACTCGATGATTTCCTTTACTTTTTGTTTGTTTGGATTCTTACTACAATAAAGAAGATACTCAATAGCAGTCATCCAAGGATAAAATTGGGGATTTTCAGGAAGAAACCCGATATTCAAGTCTCCGGGTTTGGCAAGCTTTTTGACGTCTTGACCATTGATGATGCACATTCCTTCTTCGAAATGAGACAGCCCAGCCATGATGTTCATCGTTGTCGATTTTCCGGCTCCATTATGACCAATGAAACCATAAATCTCATTTTCTTTTACATTCAGGTTTATGCCTTTTAATGCATGAAACTGTCCGAAATGTTTGTTAAGATTCTTAATTTCAATCACGTTTACTCTCCTTTTCTGCCAACGATCATAAAGATAATTGGACCAAAGATTTGAATAAAGAAGCAGATGGACAACCAGATGACTCGGTTGAGATTTGCTACACCTTCTTTTTTAATAATCACTGCACAGTAAGCAAACATCAGTAATTGCACCAAAATAACCGGTGATGCAATCAATAGTAATTCCTTGTTTTCATTAATCCAGTTCATAGTCATATCCTCCTTTGACAACCCAATTATAAAACAGTAAGCAGTCATAGAAACAGTTACCACAGTCATGTAAAAGTCATAAAAAAAAGGGCGAATTGCCCTAGAAACCCATTTGCTTGAAATATATTACCGCATTGGAGCGATCTGATACATTTGCTTTTGCATAAATTTGACTCACATAGTTCTTTACTGTGCCGATGGACAGATATAATGTTTCCGCAATCTCAACATTAGAATAACCTTTGACTAAAAGTTGGATGATGTCCTTTTCTCTTGTGGAATACTCACTAAAGTCAATTTGTGCGTTACTAGGAGGATTAATCATCATCGTCAGTTTGTTTGCAATTCTTCCCGGTAATAAAACATTACCTGAAACTCCATCTCGAATAGCTGCAGCAAGCTGTTGAATGCCCATATCCTTAAGAAGATATCCCGATGCCCCATAGCGCAGGGCATCCAATATATACTGATCATCATCAAAGGTAGTCAATATAATGATGATCACACTCGGATACTTCTCCTTGATTTGTTTTGTGGCTTCAACACCATTTAACACGGGCATGCGTATGTCCATAAGAATAACATCCGGGGTTACATGGTTTAATTGTTCTATCGCTTCTTTGCCATTGCCCGCCTCGGCAATTACGTCGATATCCTCGCATGTTGCCAGAAGTGATTTTAGCCCTTCCCTCAATATTGGTTGATCATCCACGATAAGTACTTTAATATTCCCCATGTGTTTCACCTTCATTCTTTCTGCCCAAAGGCAACGAAAAATTAACTATGAACCCATCATTGGAACTGTTGACCGAAAATATACCGCCAAGACTTTCTACCGAATCTTTCATCGTTGTTAATCCAAATCCCATTTTGAACGGAAATGTACTCTCCCCGTTATCACTATAGGAAAAGTGTAACTTACCATGGGATTCCTGAATTAATATATCTGCCCGTTTTGCTTGAGAATGTTTGATTGTATTGGTCACACATTCCATCATTGCTCGCAGGATCAATCGTTGGTGTATCGATGGGATGGCCTGCGATATATTCAAAATAGCATCAATTTCCAATCCAGTGTTTTTTCTTAAATCCACCGTTAGTGATTCAATCTTGTCATTGAAGTTTCCTGTTGTATCATCCACCAGAATCTTGACAGAATTACGAATATCGGATAATGCATCTTTGACCAAGTTATGGGCTAACAGAAGTTTTTCTGTTCTATCGGATTGATTTTCAACCAGTCGGGCGGATTCAATCATGTAAAGCGCTCCGGTCAGCCGATGACCGACCGTATCATGAATATCCCGTGCGATCTTGTTTCTTTCTTCATTCTTACTAAGTTCCTCTATCATCTCATTTTGATTCTCTACCACTTTCAATGTCCTTACTAGCTGGTAATTGGTTATATATTGTTGTTTTAGTGTGTAAAAAGATAGGACAACAAGAACTAAAACAATGGTATTAAGATATAGTGAACTAATAATCTCATCAAAATCAACTTGATTTTCTACTAGAATGGGGCGCAATATTCCCATTAACACAAAACCGAATATCATAAAATAGATGAATTTTCTAACATGCCTCAATGGATAATTATTAATAATCGAAGCTGACAAAACGATGATTAAAATCGGAGTATTCAAATCATCAACAAGATACAGAAGAGCAAACCCTAAAAGACTTAATACAATTGATAAGGTGTACGCAAGTGACCATAAGTTTCTTTGTATACTTAGCTCGGTAGCAATCATCAACGTGATGCTGATAGCGCTGATCCATACCAAAGGTTGAAATTCTACCGTATTCAAATGACGAGCAACCGTTGTAATAGAAAGAATTTCAAATGTGATAACGATCAACACAAAAATCGCTTGACGAACATTGGATTTGAATACACCTTTGGAAATATCCTCGCCCGTATCATCATTACGCTCTTTTATAAGATAATATGCGGCAGCCGGCAAGCTAAAAGCCGCAATGCCCAGTGCATACTTTAGTTTTGTCCATTTATCCAGGTTTTTGTTATGAATGCAATCCCAAATATAATAACCTTGCACAAACAGTTGCAACGAAATCCCTGGTATCAGTATGGGGAGCAGTTCTTCAAATTGCATAAAAACCTCCTGATGCAAACTCTAATTTAGATTTATTATAACGTAGATGACCGTAAATCTCGATATTAAAGTAAGTATTTACCTTTCAATCCCTTATAAATCAAAACGCATCGTAACTCGATGCGTTTTGATGAGATTATTTTGAATGATTGATAAAATCCTGTTCAAATAATTCATAATCGATTGACGATTGCAAAATGCCGTCCTGATCTTTCCAAGCATTCTCTCGAATGCCGATTTTTCGAAAGCCGAGTTTATCATATACATTCTGAGCAATCAAATTTTTGACATTCGTGTCCAAAATTATTCTTTTGTATCCAAAATCCTCAAACAACGTTTGAATAAGCATCGACAGAAACTTTCTGCCGTTTCCTTTGTTACGTTGTGAGAAGTCACAGATTTTTATGCCGATTTCAGCTGTATAATCACCTTTATTTCGATAGTTCATTTCACCAACGGCCAATCCATCAATTTCAAGAATCAACCGTCGATGGGTTTCATCTGTGTCTTCTTTCAATTTACTAGCAATAACTTCTTCTGTCGTATTTAGGCCGTGCGGAAACCCCGCATGAGCCATGATTTTCCCGTCATTCCACCATTTGCATAAGATGGATGCATCTTCGGTCGTTGCATTTCTGATTATAAGTTGCTTATTTTGAATAAACATAAATGACTCCTTATCCTTTGTTTACATTTGTGATAATTTGATAGCGCACGATACTTGAACTATACGTCTTGGCGACTCAGCCATGCCTCAAGTATTACACCATACACGATACCGGCTAAAAAGCTTATGTGATCCGTAAATCCAGTGGAACTGTAAAAAGCAAATGAAACCAATAGCCCAAACAATGCTCCTCGAAGCAGTGCTTTGCTTCGACTGATTTTAGCCCAAGGTGCTCCTATGAGCAATCCCAAGACAACTCGGTTGTACCAGAGCGAGAATACAAAAACAGGTGATGCGGTGAAACCAGAGCGAACCGATGCTCCTATCACACATACAAGACCCAGCAAAACTCCACCCATAAGAGATTCTAACATTCTACGTTTCATTCATTGCCACCTTCCTCACTTCTTTAGAGTGCTATTTTGTGGTTACCCGATAATCACTGATTTTTAATTTGAAACTATTCCTCCAAACATCAACCAAGGTCATCGAAGTAATACAGGACATCATCACTGCGATCTGACTTTCCGCCAACCGACTCATACAAATAACATGCCGCAATGTTTGATTTCTTGGTAATTAAGAAGATTTTATAAATTCCATGGACCTTACATAAAGATTTTATTCCATTAAGTATCTGCTTTCCTATCCCTTGGCCTTGAAACTCCGGCAGAACACCAATCTCATGTATATACAGCATATTGCCAACATCATTGAGCCTGTTTAACACATAACCATATGCAAAGCCGATTATTCTTTCATCCTCGATGCACGCAAAAAACCAGTTCGAAGCATTGGATAAAAACAATTTGGCATTCTTTAGGCATACAAAATTACTTCGGAAATCCTCTTCCATTGGTAACAACAACGGTAAGTCCGTGAGCGTAAGTTTTCTGAAACATCGATTTGTCAAATGATCACGTCCTCTCCAAGTGATTCTTCGCTTCATTACAATTTATGATATATTTATGATACATCTCGGCATAAGCATCTATCCACCTGCCTATTTTTTAAGATGGATTGATTCAATTATATCGTACAGGTTGGAATGCTCGAATGTATTCACTGATTTCTTACATCGCTGAAAGATACTTAAACGATCATCGTTCCCTTCATGATTCACTTTGAAATCATAAAAATTAGCAAAGCTTAATCATAGAGTCGCCTAGTATTGGGATTAGTTATAAAAATCTGAACCAATCTCGTCTGCCAAACAGAATTCTCTCCACGTTAACTACCTTGTTAAATTCGTCTCCAGAAAAGAAAACGACATAGTTTTTAATGATCAACTTCCTGTACCCCATTTGTGATAAAAGTTCATCCTCAATTAATGGAAAGCGCTGAGGTAAATCAGCCAGACTTGTCATTGATTCTTCAAAAATATCCATCAAATGGTAAGCCGATATTGGTGATGTCAGTTGAGCAGAAATGTATCGGACAATATCTTTTAGGTCTCTTTCAGCCAGGGCAGATACATCCACCCTATAATTTGCCATCTGTAATATCCTGTCTGATGTCCTTCATGACTTCTTGAAGAGGACGCTTATTTTCAGCTTTGACAGCAGATCTGCCTTCATCAAGCAGACGATAAAGTTCCAATTTACCACTAAGTGCTTCATAAGCTTCAATACTCATTACCGCCAAATCGCCTTGTCCATTTTTAGTTATAAAAACAGGTTCACGGGTTTCATGACAAAACGTGGATATCTCTTTATAGTTATTGCGCAAATCTGTGCTCGATTTTATATTTGGCATTTCTTTTCCTCCTTAATTCTAAAGAAATTATACCCGAATTTCTTTAGATAGTCAATTTGCCATCATGATTAGTCAGTGAAGAAAGTAGCCCTAGAATTTTGAAATTCTCGCGTAATGTTTGGGAAAGTATAATCATTAACTCAGTTGTAATACAAAAAAAGGGACTATGCCCCTGGTCATTGTTACTAGTCTATTTTCATTTCATCAACACAACACACTGTCCATGAATGGTATTAACACCGCAACATATCTTGATAATTAATCCGCTTTTGAATTATCAAATTTCCAGAGTAGATGCGTACCCCCTTTTTCCCAAAAAAAGGTGTTTGACCTTTTCATACTTTTCTTCCGATAAGATCTTATAACGTGAAAAAACGTCTATGACTTTTACAAAAATTGAACTTTTTTCTATGACAATAGAATTTCTTTTAAGATATTAATGATAAATTCAGCCATTATTTATATCAAGCATTTCATTTGCCTCAGCCGGATATAGAGTTAAATATTCATTGACACTTATAATTAGCATGTCATCATCAATACATTACATATGTAAATTTGAATCGAAATCATTGAGCAATTTATGTAATACTCTTGTGTCCATTGAAATTTTCACCTCTATTATTTCAATCCTTTATTGTTAACAACGTGATCGCCTCGACATGGCTCGAGTTGCTATTATTGATGTCTGTGTTCTTTGGAACATATCAACTGGCTTTGAAAATTAACGTAAGCCTTTGAATCAATACATCAACAGTACCTGTGTTGCTTTTCGTCAACCCCATAAATGGCTGCTGCGCATCTGCGAGCTCATAGATTACTTTTGCAGCATCATGACCATGGACACCTTAAGAATACTTGTTGCCCTAATCCTGAACTAAATGCCTCTTTGAGATTTCACATGATAACCGACGGATATAAGTCATTTACGTTGATATATTTTTTACGAAGAAATTCTATTAAAATAATTTATAGAAAATGGCTTTCCATGTCCAGGGTAAAGGATATTAATATCCAACTTTTTCAGTTTGTTTATGCTTTCGTTAAAGTCTTCAAGACTATCGATATAACTGAAACCAGCGAAATTGTAAATTAAGTCACCGCAAAATAAATCGCCTTCGTTTGTCAGTATACCAATAGATCCTTTTGAATGCCCCGGAAGATGAATTACCTTTGCAGATAAACCAAACTCAGCGAGATTTTGTCCGTCCTGTAAATAAATGTCAGGCTTAAACGTGTCAAAAATACTATTCTTACCGAAAACAAGTATGAATAATCTGAAAGTAATAGAGATTTTATCAGGTTTTAACTTCCGATTCCACGACATATCCCCATTTTCAACCATCTTAGAATCCCCCAAGTGCATTGCGATTTTCACGTCGTAATTTTCTCTAAGGAACTTACAATTTCCAGCATGATCCGAATCGCCATGAGTTAAAATAACAAGTTTTAACTTTTTAGGTACTTCTTCGGGCTTATTGAGTGCTTTTTTCAACACTTCATCAAGATACACACATTTTGAGGAGAATCCAGTATCTAAAAGCACAAAACCATCATCTGCTTCGAGCAAATAGCAGTTCACCCCACCTACATCGATTATTTCTATACCTTTAGACATGGCATTTTCTCCTTTTATTTACAGTAAAAACTTCTAGTTCATTATATCAATAATTACCACAAAATAATAACAAACATTGGATGTCAACTTCGACTATAGCTCAACTTACGTTCGCATATATGAACTATCAACCCCTAGCGTATCCCCTGATCAAGGATGATTCCAGACATTAATTTATTTACAACAGTTCTCTAGTCTCATCCCTAACTTATATTACATGTCCAAACTATACTCTAAGGATAAAAATAAGGTTTCCAGCAATCGGTGATTGTTACCGAAAGTCTGAAAACCTTTGTTATAAGCCATTCTTGCTCTATTTATTTTTCTTTGCGCGACATCAACACCACACACTCAACATGAACCGTCTGAGGGAACATATCGACTGGCTGAATGACTTTTATTTCATACTGTTCTTTAAGTAAAGCAATATCTCTGGCAAGAGTTGCCGGATCACACGAAACATAGATAAGACGATCAGGAGCAATCTCCAGAATGTCCGTAATTACATCCCCGCTTAGTCCTTTGCGTGGCGGATCAACAACGATCACATCGACCTTCTTGCCTTCCTCTGCCAAACGCTTCTTCGCACCTTTGGCATCCATCGCCCAAAAGTCAATGTTGGGAATATGGTTCAGCATCGCGTTTGCCCAAGCATCATCAATAGCCGATTTCTCAACATCGACCCCGATGACCTCATCCACAAACCTGGCCAAGAAACCACCGATCGTGCCTACACCGCAGTATAAATCCAACAAGACGTCGGTCTTCTTCAAATCAGCTAATTGATACACTTGATGATACAAAACTTCGGTTTGAATCGGATTGACCTGAAAAAACGAGCGCAATGATACCTTGAACTTCAATCCCATCAATTCATCTTCAATGAAATTTTGGCCAAATAACACATCATCGCTATCCCCCATGATCACATTATCATCACGGTTATTCACCGTTACCATTACACTCTTGATATAATCAAAACGCTTCGTCAACAGCTCAACCAGTTTTTCCTGATGATCAAAATGGCGGTAACGAGTCACAAAAGCGACCATCACTTGCTTAGACTTAAAGGCCTGACGAATGATGATATGCCTTAACTGCGGGATCGGACGACTCTTTAAAAACGTCCTCATCCACGCAATGATTTCATTTTGCTCATTGCTTTGAACCATACATTCCGCCATATCGATGATTTCATGCGAATTTGTGCGGTAGAAACCGATTTTCACATCATCTTTATCACATTTCACCGGAACTTGAACTTTATTGCGATAAAACCACGGATCGGACATCGTTAAAATCGGACGAGCTTCCGTATCCACTTTCGCAATTCGTTTCATCACCTGTACGACCAGATTCTGCTTAAACTGTGCCTGGTGCTCCTGTGACATATGCATGATCTGACAACCACCACACTGCTTGACCACCGAACAACGCGGGATCACACGATCCTTACTTTCCTTAACGATTGAAAGTCTGCGACCATAGCCAAAATTCTTTTTGACTAATGTCAAAACGATTTCACCGCATTCCCCAATCATCATATCTTTCACAAAAACCGGAAAACCATCCAGTTTGACTACACCTAATCCTTCGGATGTATAATCACTGACACACCCCAATACGACATCGTTCTTTTTCATTTGCTTTTAAAAAAGGGCAGTGCCCTTTTATCCTCCGTTATCTTCCTCATCTACATCATCTTTTAATCGATTATAAAGCTCTTCCACAAATTCCGGATTCTTTGGATCAGAAACCAATTGAATCAATGGTTCTTCCATAACGGAATTCAACAAAAATATCAAATATTTATAACTGTCTTCCTTTTTCAATTCCAGATTATTATAAATATGCAACTCCAAATCATACATTTTTGATGTTTCATTCATCTTAAAATACGTATTTACCGGCAAAACGGTCGCTACATGACTGTAAAGCGATGTCGCTAGCGTAGTAAGCTGTTCCAACGTGATTTCATCATCAACATCCACATTCACCCGCAACGATGCACTGATCAGAGTGATTTTGACATCATCAACCAATGCCTCTGCCAAAATTTTCGATTCAAGTTCAGTCAGTTGCTCGCTGGTGATTTTAGGATCCAAATCCAATTCAAAACGATTTCCAAACAACGGTGTGCCTGTAGCCGCAAAGGCATCATATAAAACCTTGCCGATGGCAACTGTAGGTATCGCGATTAATACCAGACTTAAAATAAGGACGACCGTCGGCCAATGTATTTTTGATATTTTTTTCTTTTTAACAGTTGTTTTCTTTTGAGTCATAAATACCTCCTACCGAAACTATTCTACAATAATTTAACGGATAATGCACGATTTATCGTTTTGACAGCTCTTGAACCAATAACTCACTGGTCATTGCCGGGTTGGCTTTTCCCTTGGAAAGCTTCATGACCTGACCGACTAAAAAGCCCAAAGCCCGGTCTTTCCCGTTTTTATAATCCTCGATCGATTGAGCATTATTATTCAAAATTTCCGTGACCCACGACAGTAACTGACCTTCATCCGATACTTGAGCCATCCCTTTTTTCGCAACGATATCCTTCGGTGATTCGCCATTGATCATGTCCAAAAATACTTCCTTGGCTTGCTTACCCGAAATTTTACCTTCACTGACCATGATCAGTAAATCCGCCATATGTTGAGGTTGAATCCAATCCGCAAACTTCTTGTCACTGCGCAAAGAAGCGACCGATAACACCTCACTGATCAGCCAGTTAGCCGTACCTTTTGAAGGAGCACCAAAACCAACGATTGCATCGAAGTAATCGGACAAATCTTTGCCTGAAGTCAAAATCGAAGCATCGTAATCCGATAATCCTAATTGATTGATATAAGCATCTTTGCGTTGCTGAGCCGTTTTCGGTAGTTGGGATATTACCCTTGAATAAAATTCATCAGAAATCAAAACCGGTGGAATATTGGGTTCCGGGAAATATTTATAATCCACGGTCCCTTCTTTTTTGCGCATCAACACGGTCTTGCGGGTTGTTTCATCATAACGACGCGTCGATTGAACAACGGACTCACCTTTTAAATAAATCTCGGTTTGTCTAACGATTTCCGCTTCAACGGCACGTTGAACATTATTTACGGAATTCAGGTTTTTAATTTCGACTTTCGTGCCATAACCCTCAAATCCATATGGTCGCAAAGAAATATTGACATCACAACGCAAGGAACCTTCCTCCATTTTGACATCTGAAATATCACCGAATTCCAACAGTGACTTCATCTTCTCGACAAATGCGGCAGCTTCCTTACCACTGCGAATATCCGGTTCGGAAACGATTTCCACCAGCGGTGTCCCCGCCCGGTTAAAATCAATCCACGTCACATCTCCGTGATGAAATTGCTTTGCCGTGTCTTCTTCCATATGCAAACGGTTGATACCGATACGTTTGCTTACCCCATCCACATCGATATCGACATAACCGCCCCGGCCGATCGGATGAAATTGTTGCGTGATTTGAAATCCTTTCGGCAAATCCGAGTAATAGTAATTCTTACGATCAAAACGGATAAGCCTGTCGACTTCACAGTTCATCAGTTCAGATGCCGTAATAGCCAGTTCGACAGCCCGCTTGTTTAGTGAAGGAAGTGTGCCGGGATGACCCAGATCGATTTCATTGACGCAAGTATTGGGCAAATTACCAAAAGATACCGGTGCACCCGAAAACATTTTGGTCTTCGTTTTCAATTCGCAATGAATCTCAATGCCGATGATTACCTCAAAGCTCATACATTCACCTCCGCCGTCATGTTTTTACATCCGGTCAGATTTTCCATTCCTAAAGCAATGTCAAACATCACTTGTTCTTCAAAAGGTTTTGCGGTGATGTTTATACCGATCGGCAATCCGTCGATTTTCCCCATAGGGATCGTCATGCTCGGATAACCCGAAAAATTTCCTAATACCATATGATTTTCAGCAATCAGATATCTTGCGGATAACTGATCAGCTGAAGTATCTGTTAATAACGGAGCTACATCGCCACTTGCAGGAGCAATCAATACATCAATATCCGACAAAGCCGTTTTATAGTCTTCCACCAGTAAACGACGAACTTTTTGTGCTTTACGCAACAATAAATCCTGATTTTCATCCGCCAGACTGTAACTGCCGATAACAAAACGCTTACGCAACAAGAAACTGAAACCTTTGGTACGCGAGTTGGTCATCAATTCTTCTAAAGAATCTCCCCACTCTTGCATACCGAAACGGACGCCGTCCAGATTGGAATGATTGGCCGTCGCTTCACTATTAGCAATAATATAGTATACCGGTAGACAAGCTTGAAGTCGGGTTTGATCCATATTGATCATATGGACCGTCGCACCGGCATTGACACACTTTTCAATCAACTCATTAAACAAAGCCAATGTTTGATCTTTTTTGATCGCATCGATGACATTTTTTAAAATCCCGATTTTTTTACCCCTTAAGTCACCGTTTAAATTAGCTAAGTAATCTTCAACTTCCCGAGTTGACGATGTCATATCTTTATCATCACGACCTGCCAACACTTCCAACGCCAAAGCCGCATCTTCAACAGAACGCGTAAAATAACCGACATGATCCAAGGATGAGGCATAAGGGATGATTCCATAACGGGAAATACGTCCGTACGTAGGCTTGACTCCAACGATACCGACAAACGAAGCCGGTTTGCGGACACTGTCACCTGTATCTGAACCGATCGCAAAAGCAACGGCACCCGAGGCAACCAATACAGCTGAACCCACGGAAGATCCGCCGGCCATGCGATTGAGATCATAGGGATTATGTACAAAACCGGTATGACAGTTGGTTCCGGTACCGCCCATACCCAAACCGTCTAAGGCTGACTTACCAATGATCACAGCTCCGGCATCTTTTAATTTCTTTGTAATGGTCGCATCGTAAGCACCGATATAATTATCTAAAATTTGTACACTTCCGGTGGTTCTTACACCTTTCGTCAAAACATTGTCCTTCAAAACGATCGGAAGTCCGGCCATTTTTCCATTTGAGTTTTTCGCTTCAGAAATAGCTTCATCAACTTCCATAAATGAAACCATGGCATTCAAAAGCGGTTGCTGTTTGCGCGCCAAACTCACAGCTTCCATGACTTCTTGTTCAATATTTTCTATTTTTCGATTGGCAAACATCAGTCTTTCACCACTTTCGGGATAACAAAATATCCCTCTTCCTCTACCGGGGCATTGTATAATGCATCTTCAATCGATAAAACTTGATCGATGATGTCCTCTCTGAAAAAACTGGTGGGCTCTTCAAAAGGATAAATCATCTCCTCGACATTGCTTGTATCGATCTGATTCAACAAGTCCAGCTGTTTTAATAATGTATCAAATTCCGCAATGATATTGTCGGCTTCTTCATCGCTAAGCCGCAACATCAGCTGTTCGGCCAGTTTAAATACTTTCTGCTTATTTATACGCTCCATATTGACTCCTTAATTTACATAGATGACCGTGGGTTTTGTTTGGTTTCGCTTGCGCTCCATTACCGCCATTACGGTCCCCAGCGATCGAATCTCTACCACAATTAGCATATCGTTATTTTCGAAAGTGTCAAGCAGCTGCGCAGTAATCTGCGTGACCATGCTGACTTCCGTGTATGTTTTTGATACCATGTTGATCGTGATTTTCAATTCATCCACTTCATCATCGATATATCGGGCTTTACCGATAACACCGACGGCCTCCGGCAACAAACTTTGCAGGGATGATTTCAATGAGGCAAACTGTGAAGAAAGCGTTGTATCCAGGGCTGTTGCTTCGGCTGAAGGAAGTATTACCCACTTCTCCTGATTTTTGACAAACTGTCCGCTTCGATTGCGAAAAATACCTTCACCGATAAACGATCCGGGAAGCGTCGCATCCGATCGGGCTGTCGAAAACAGGGTTATGAATACCGGAACATCACCGACCGCAGGGATCGTTCGTAAGTAACTTTCCAGTTTTCGACCGATATCGGTCCCAAACTGATACAGCCGATCTGTTTGAATCGTAACGAAAGTATCCATACCGTCTTTCGTTTGAGGAATGTTCTGATTAAGAACGATCGTTAATGATATCCCTTTTAAAGCAAAGTTCTCCGAAGCATTTCCCATGAAGTTCAATTCAACGATATCAGCGACGACCACCGCATCATTAATAAATGTGCGTCCATCACCGATATCAAACTGGCTTCCTAACGGCGGATTCAAACCTTGCGGATTGACATCGGATTCTCGGCGAACCAAAGAAATAAGCCGGTCATACGTTAATATTTGACCTTCCTGTAGATAGTGTTGCTCAATGGAAAAGTGTTTCTTTGACTTTTGTTGTAAACGACGACCGATTTCCATCGCATCATAAGAACCTAAATACGTTCCATGATACAAACGCACCGGTGAAACAGCGAAATTGGCTAATAGTGAATATTCGCCTTGTGTCGTCGGTTGGATGATATCGGGATCATCGGGTTTTTCACCATTAAAACAACCTGTCAGTAATACCAAAACCAATACGATGCATCCAATTTTAATTTTCAATGGAGGTCACCTCCTTCATAAAGCGCTCTTCATCCCAAACCAATACGCCAAGACTTTGTGCTTTGCTCAGTTTACTGCCTGCTTCACTGCCCGCAATGACCAGATCCGTATTTTTTGATACAGAGGAAGTCACATTGGCTCCCTGTGTACTCAACCAATCAGAAGCCTCACTGCGCGTCATTTGAAGCAAGGTTCCTGTCAGCACGACGGTCTTGCCCGAGAAAAAGGATGTGCTTTCACTCTTTTTCTTGGTCATTTCCATATTGACACCTGCAGACCGCAAGACATCGATCAGATGATGATTGGGTTGTTGTGAGAAAAAAAGTACGACCGACTGTGCCATGACGGTACCAATCTCTTTGACGGCACATAGCTGCTCTTGCGTGGCTTCCATCAGTGACTGCATCGAAGTAAATTTCGATGCCAAGGTCGATGCCGCTTTCTCTCCGATATGCCGGATACCCAAGCCATAAAGCAGTTTATCGAGCGAATTGGTTTTACTTGCTTCAATCGCCGTTAACAGTTTATCGACCGACTTCTCACCCATTTTTTCCAGTGAAGTGAGTGCGTCGCGTTTTTGATCCAAAAAGTATATGTCTTCGACCGAGCGGATCAAGCCGTTATTGTACAACTGCTCCACCCGTTTGACTCCAAGTCCATCGATATTCATCGCATCCCGCGAAGCAAAGTGGGCAATCGCCTCAATGATCCTTGCGGGACATTCGTTATTGATACAATAAGTATCGGCTTCATCTTCGAAGCGGACCAACGACTGATGACACACCGGACAGTGTTTCTCAAATGTATAGGGTTTACTGCTTTCATCCCTTAACTGTGGAAGCGAGGCAACGACTTCCGGGATAATATCCCCGGCCTTGCGTATGATGACCGTGTCATTGACCCGAATGTCCTTGTTACGGATGTAATCCTCATTGTGAAGCTGTGCGAATCCCACCGTGGTTTGCGCCACGGTGACCGGAGTAAGTCGGGCATTGGGTGTGATTTTCCCGGTACGTCCGACCGTCAGAAAAATTTCTTCCAGACGGGTCATGACTTCATCCGCCGGAAACTTATATGCGATTGCCCACCGCGGTGTTTTGGCAGTGAAGCCCATACGGTTTTGTAATGAAAGTGAATTAACTTTAATCACGATTCCATCAATATCATATGGTAACTCGGCCCGTTTGGCTGTCATTTCTTCAATAAACGACCATACTTCCTGTATATTGGCACAGATTTTTGTCAGCGGATTGACTTTGAATCCCAACGATGACAAACGATCCAGAGCCTGTGAATGTGAACTTACTTTAAAATTTTGGGCATTGACGAAGTAGTACAAATAGGCATCCAACTGACGGGATGCGGCTATCTGGGAATCCAATTGCCGAATCGATCCGGCTGCCGCATTGCGCGGATTGGCGAAGGGTTCCTGTTGGTTGTTTATGCGATTTTCATTCAAACGGACAAATGCGGCCTTGGGCATATACACTTCCCCGCGAACTTCAAATGTCAATTCTTCATTTAACTGTAATGGGATCGACTTTATCGTGACGATATTGTGCGTAACATCTTCACCTTCTTCTCCATCACCTCGGGTCGCTGCTAATGCCAGACGTCCGTTTTGATAGCGCAAAGACATGGCCAGACCATCGATTTTCAGTTCAGCAACATATTCAACCGGACCAAGATCTTTTCGGATGCGTGTGTCAAAAGCAAGCAAATCCGCAAGTGAGTAGGCATTGCCCAAGGATAACATCGCGACATCATGCGTAACCTTTTTAAATCCATCCAACACCTTACCGCCGACGCGTTGAGTCGGTGAATAAGGATCAAACATTTCGGGATGTTCGCTTTCCAGTTTTAGCAACTCGCGCATACATGAGTCATAATGAGCATCCGATACGATCGGACGATCCAACACATGATAGTGATGATTGTATTCATTGATCAGCTTACGCAATTCATTGATGCGTTGTGTACTCATGATACGCCTCCTTTTTTACTGAGGGAAGGATGGGATGCGACGATGCGCTTGATACCGTGAGGGAAATTGAAGGCGATTTCCGCCAAGTCTTCTTGTATGGCGATTACGACCCCTTCCCCAAAGGCCACATGAACGACGATGTCGCCTTTTCTGATTTTGATGGCTTCCTTTTTCGTCAACCGGTCACGAACATCATCACCGCTTAAAATGGTGATGGCTGATAGATTGCGTTCTCTCTTCTCACCGGAAGATAATCCGATATGCTCAATCGTGTTCTCATCGATTTCCGTGATAAAGCGCGAACGCGTCTTGGGACGTGAAAGCACATAACTAAACCCCTGACTTTCAGTCAGATACAGTTTTTGTTTGGCTCGGGTCATCGCGACATAGGCCAGTCGGCGTTCTTCTTCAATGCCCTGACGTCCTTCGGATATCGAGCGTTCATTAGGAAAAATCCCTTCCGACATCGATGCCAGAATGACGATATCAAATTCCAGTCCTTTGGCCGCATGAACGGTCATCAGCTGGATGAATTCACCTTGTAATACTTCTGCTTTATCACCATACAACGATACCATTTGTAAGTACTCGGTCAAATCGGCTTCCGGATATCGATCGATGAAATCCATGATATCATTGATCAATTCCTTTAAGTTCTCGATGCGGTCGGTCTCATTGTTTTCTTGTAACATACCCCGGATTCCTGAATCATCCAGTACCATTTCCAATACTTTATCCAAGGTCATGTGCGGTGTTTTGTCTTTCCACTTTTCGATCATCAAGATGAAATTGTCCAATGTTTTCTGGATTTTTCCGCTAAACAATGGTCCCAGTTTAATAAACTCGTACATCGTCAACTCTTTCTGTCTTGCGCCGATGCGAATAACTTCCAGGGTTTTATCCCCGATACCACGCCGCGGCTGGTTGATGATGCGCAAAAAAGCCAGATCGTCGTTATGAGTGATCATGCGTAAATAACTCAGGGTGTCCTTTACTTCCATGCGATCGTAAAATCGTACCCCGCCGTAAATGACATAGGGGATGTGAAAATCACGCAATCCTTTTTCCAGTGCACGCGAGATATAGTTGGAGCGATATAAAATGGCCATATCCATGTAGGATTTGCCTTCATTGTGTAATTGTTTGACTTTTTGAGCGATCCAGGCCGATTCCTGATCTTCACTTGGACAGCTGACATGCGAGATGACTTCAGCCGGGGCTTTGTTTGTAAACAGGTCTTTGTCGACCCGGTATTTATTGTTCTTTATAAGGGAGTTGGCTCCGCGCAAAATGGCCGGGGTGGATCGGTAGTTCTCACTTAAAACGACGGTCTCACACGGCGAAAAATCCCGTTCGAAGTTTAAGATGATATTGACATCCGCGCCACGCCAGGTGTAAATCGTCTGATCGGGATCACCGACGACATATACGCTGTTATGCTCTCCGGTCAGCTGTTTGATCAAGGTGTACTGCACACCATCGACATCCTGAAACTCGTCGACATGGATGAAGTTGAAGCGTCGCTGCCACTTGGCCAGACAATCCGGATGCATTTTGAACATTTTGACGGTAACCAAAAGCAAATCATCGAAGTCCAGAAAATACTGGGCATTGCATTTATTGACGTAGTATCGGTAAATCCTTGCTTTTTCCTTTTCACCAAACATATTTCCAGCCAGTTCGACTGCCCGTTCCGGAGTGATTTCTGCGCCTTTGTTATTACCGATGTAATCAAGCAAATGACCGATCGAATAACGCTGGCGATCGATGTCGAGTTCTTTTAATGCCTCTTTGATGATGCTTTTTTGATCTTCCGAATCCAATACCGTAAAGTTTCGTGGCAGTTTCATACGCATCGAATCTTCACGCAAAATCCTTACACATAAGGAGTGGATGGTGGATATATGTGCGCCGCGACCCACATCTCCGAGCATTCTTAAAATCCGCTCTTTCATTTCATTGGCGGCTTTGTTGGTAAATGTGATGGCTAATATACTGCTTGGGGGTACGCCGAGTTCTTCGATCAGATGGACGATCCGGGTAATCAGTACCCGAGTCTTACCGCTGCCCGCACCGGCGATGATCCGTACGTAACGCGAGGTGGTCGTTACCGCCGCGGACTGTTGCGGGTTTAAATTGAGTCTTTGCGTCATAGATTCACCTCTGCATTATTATAGCATGCTATGGGGGATGTGATAACTGAAACCCGAAGCAATGTGCTATAATATCGGCGAGGTGACCAACATGATTCGTTACAGTAAAGATTGGAAAGACTACCGTTGTCTGGATGCCGGTGATGGCGAAAAATTGGAAGTTTGGGGCAAAGTGACGGTAAGACGTCCGGATCCGGTAGCTTTTTGGCCCAAAGGCGGTGATCATCGCTGGAATAACAACGATGCAACCTACCATCGCAGTAAATCCGGGGGCGGTGCCTGGGAAATCAAAAAGAAATTTGCGGATTACTGGTCGGTCAATTATCGTGATCTGACGTTTAAAGTATCCTTAACGGCATTTAAGCATACCGGATTGTTTCCGGAGCAGGCCGTAA
>PHAF01000010.1 GCA_002841605.1 Firmicutes bacterium HGW-Firmicutes-10
AGCGCTCAGGTATACTCCAACCTTCAAAACCCAGATCATCAAGTCAGCCGAAAAACTGCACTCAAATGTATCGTCGCTTTGAAATTGGATTACTTGGATGCCAGTTTATTGATGGGGATCGGCGGGTATAATTTTGATTGGACTGACAAAAAAGATTTGGTTATCATTTACTGTCTTATGCACAACATATTTGATTGGTTTACCGTCAAATCATTGTTAAGTGACTTGGCTGACTTTTATCTGAGTTAGAAAAGGAAACAATATGAAATTGAACGAACTTGTAACAAAATACGAATCAGAGATTATCTCAATCCGTCATCACATTCATCAACATCCGGAAATCGGATTTGAGGAGTTCCAGACAAGCCAGACAGTGATGGACTTTCTGGATAAAGTAGGGATACCATATGTCAAAGGGATTGCGAAAACCGGAGTACTCGCAACAATCACTGGAGATAAACCTGGAAAGACTGTCTTACTTCGCGCAGATATGGATGCTTTAGCCATGGATGAAGATCCAGGCAATCCCGTCGTATCGAAGATCGCCGGTCGCATGCATGCCTGCGGACATGACGGCCATACATCCGGACTGTTGCTTGCCGGAGCACTACTCAATGACTTGAAGTCCGAATTATGCGGAACTGTGAAACTGATGTTTCAGCCAGCCGAAGAAACGTTGGGCGGAGCATTACCGATGATAGAAGAAGGCATTCTGGACGGAGTCGATATGGCCTTTGGCTGTCACTTGTGGGGAAGTGCGCTGGAAGGGACTGCCGGATATAAGTATGGAGCTATGATGGCTGCTCCGGACGAATTTAAAATTACGGTTACCGGAAAAGGCGGGCATGGGGCTTATCCGCACTCAACTATCGATCCGATCGTTGCCGGGGCACAAATCGTGACAGCAATTCAATCGATTGTCAGCCGGAATGTCAATCCTCTTGAATCCGTGGTCGTAACGATCGCAACCTTTCACAGTGGCAGTGCATTTAACATCATCAGCAATGAAGCGGTCATGACCGGAACCATCCGGACATTATCCGAGGAAAATCGCGAGATAGTAGCTCGCCGACTGACAGAAATTTCTAAGAGCGTTGCACGTGCCTATGGTGCGGAAGCCATCGTCGAAGTCATTCGAAAGTATCCGGTATTGGTCAATACGGATAAGGCGGTCGACATTGCAAAAGTTGCCTTTGCGAAAGTATTGGGTGAGGAAAATGTATCTGAAATTGCTGCTCCAAGTATGGGCGGAGAAGATTTTGCTTACATTGCCCAACGAGTGCCATCCGCATTTGTCTACGTCGGTATTGCCAAAAATACTAATGAGCCGATATCTCATCACCACCCCAAATTTCAGTGGGATGACAAGAATATTGCAGTGTTAGGTAAGGGATTGGCGCAATGCGCTATGGACTTTCTGAATAACGATTGACACAAACGATTCCATCAACGAAAATAAAGATAAGGATTTTGGTGAAAAAAATGGAAATAAGAGAAGACTTGAGGCTTGCGGTACTAATAGATGCTGACAATGTCCCTTATGCGAATATCAAAGGTATCATGGAAGAAATCGCACGTTACGGAACGCCGTTTATCAAGCGCATTTATGGTGACTGGACCAAACCGAATTTAAGTGGATGGAAACCAGTTTTATTGGAAAACGCGATCACTCCCATTCAACAGTACGGTTATACTACCGGTAAAAATGCGACGGACAGTGCGATGATCATCGATGCCATGGACATCCTGTACTCACAAAATATTGAAGGCTTTTGCATCGTATCTTCGGACAGTGACTTTACCCGGTTGGCCATCCGTCTGCGTGAAACGGGCAAACGTGTGATCGGCATCGGCGAAAAGAAAACGCCGAACCCCTTTATCGTAGCGTGTGATAAGTTTATTTATATCGAAATCATCGATAAAGAAACAGCGAAAAAGGAAAGTCCGGAGAAAACTTCGATGTCCGAAAAGTCGCGCCGGGAAGTCATTCGATTGATTTCCAGTGCGATCGATGATTTGGCAGACGATAATGGTTTTGCGTTTTTAGGTGAAATCGGGACGTTCTTGATGAAGAAACAACCTGACTTTGATCCGCGAAACTACGGTTTTCAAAAATTGACCGCATTGGTCAAAAATTTGAAGGTATTTGAAATCGATGAAAGACGTAGCGGTAAAACCAATATCAAACATGTCTTCATTCGCAATCGCAACGGAAACGCAGTCTAAAGGGGAGTACCCCTTTTTTCATTCCCTAATCATGTCATCATTGGCTACTGACAACCTTGGATTTCTATAAATTGAATGTTGTAAACGCTGCCAGTATACTGAAATTGTAGAGAAATATCTCTAAAACAATTGAAAGGGGTTGTATTTATGAGAGAAAAAATTCAAGTATTTGGCCGCTTCCTCAGCAGTATGGTCATGCCGAATATCGGTGCGTTCATCGCTTGGGGTTTCATCACCGCTTTATTCATCCCTACCGGATGGACTCCGAATGAAAATCTGTCCGCATTAGTCGGTCCGATGATCGTTTACTTATTGCCTGTATTGATCGGTTACACCGGCGGACGTTTGGTTCATGGTGTCCGAGGTGCTGTTATCGGTGCTGTTGCTACGATGGGTGTCATCGTTGGTTCAGCTGTTCCGATGTTTATCGGTGCGATGATCGTTGGTCCTGCTTCTGCATGGCTGATGAAAAAATTCGACCAGGCTGTTGAAGGCAAAATTCCAGGTGGCTTCGAAATGTTGGTCAACAACTTCTCGCTCGGTCTTTTGGGTTTAGCTGCTGCTTTAGTTTCTTACATCGTAATCGGTCCGACCGTTCAAGTGGGAATCGATGGTGTATCCGCTGCTGTACAATCCGTAGTTAATGCCGGATTGCTACCGCTAGTATCCATTCTTGTAGAACCAGCAAAAGTATTGTTCTTAAATAATGCTCTTAATCATGGTATCTTTGGTCCGTTGGGCGTAAATGAAGTTGCTACTGCCGGCAAGTCGATCTTCTTCTTGATCGAAACCAATCCGGGTCCGGGCTTAGGTATCTTGGTTGCTTACTTTGTATTCGGTAAAGGTTTAGCTAAACAATCAGCTCCGGGTTCCATGATCATCCACTTCTTCGGTGGTATCCATGAAATCTATTTCCCATATGTATTGATGAATCCGCTGTTGGTCTTGGCTGTTATCGCCGGTGGCGCAGCTGGTGTCTTGACTTTCTCCGTTTTGGGTGCAGGTCTTGTTGCTACTCCGTCTCCAGGTTCTATCTTCGCATTGGCTGCTATGGCACCTAGAGGCGGTTTGATTCCGGTCTTGATTGGTATCACCGTTGCTGCTGTCGTATCGTTCTTGGTTGCTGCTGTTATCTTAAAGTTCACAGATAAAGAAGCAGATCTTGAAGCCGCAAAAGCTCAAGTAAAAGATTTAAAAGGTAATTTGAAGCAAGTTGCTGTTAAGAAAATCGTCTTTGCATGCGATGCAGGCATGGGTTCTTCCGCAATGGGAGCAACTACCTTACGCAAAAAAGTTCAGGCTGCCGGCTTGGATATCGAAGTGATTCATAAGGCTATCGAAGATATTCCAACAGACTGTCAGATCGTTGTTACTCATGAAAGTTTGGCCGGCCGTGCAAAAGCTGCTGCTCCGCAGGCTGAAGTCGTTACGATCACCAATTTCGTCGGTGCTCCGGAATACGATCAAATCGTAGCAAAATTAGTTAAGTAATGTCGAAAGAGAGGGAAACCTCTCTTTTTTTTGTTTCGTCATAATTTCGTCATAACTGCTTAATATAATACTTCCATATCATGGAGGTATAGTTATGTACTTTGTTACCAGGGCACTCGAATACATCAAGAAACAGAAAGCCAGATCGATTCTGTTGTTCGTTCTTTTTTTCATCATCGCCAATATCGCAATGGCCGGTCTGTCCGTATATCGGGCAAGTGAAGTAGCCAAACAAAACATCCGATCGGAAATTGGGGCAAGCGTCATTTATTCCATCGACTCAGTAAAAATTGCAACTGATGTTAAGAGCGGACTGATTCAATATGAAACTGATCCATCCACACTAGTGGGAGTTCCGCTTTTGAAGAATGTTCAACTGCTAATGAATCAAGATTATGTTAAATCAGTCGATATGATCATACATCTGGAAGTAGTCAATGAAATGCTCGAACAATATATTTACATACCGACAACCACTTCAACAGGTCAGGGCAAAGCGGTTCCTGCAACTGATTCCGGAGATTTCAGTTTAAAAACATACAGCTCACCAATTCCAACAGATTTCTCAAACAACAATGCAACATTGATCGAAGGCAGATTTGCTAACGAAACTGAAATTTCCGGTGCGAGCAATGTCATAATTGTCGAAAAAACATTTGCTGAAAACAATCAGCTTAAACTTGGAGATAATGTTGAATTAACGGAGTTCAATGGAACAGATTCATCTTTAGTTTCATTTTCAATCATCGGCATATACACATCCAACATTGTCTTGGATGATCGGGTTGCCCGCACCATGTCACCGGCTCTTCTTCCACAAAATCAATTCTTCATACATTTGGACGCTATCGAAAATATCATGAGCACACCAATAAGTGATGATTTGCTCTTGGCAGGCGCAGTGTTTGAATTGAAAGATCCTACCTATATCAGCACTTTCAAAAATTTCGCTGCAGAAGAAATCAATCTGAAATACGGACTTCTGGATGCCAACGACGCTCTATACAATCAACTTTCCGGACCCATCGACTCTTTAGGAGATTTATCCGGTATGATGGTCATCATCGTTATGATTGCCGGAGCACTTATTTTAGGATTGATTACGGCTTTGACCGTCAATCAACGTAAATACGAAATCGGAATGCTATTAGCGATTGGAGAAAGCAAAATTAAAATCATCAGTCAGTTCATAGTAGAAGTAGCTGTAATTGCTGTGATCGCTTTTGGCTTGTCTGTCTTTACAGGTGTACAAGCCGGGAAAATGATCAGTCAAAGCGTCTCTGTTCAACCGACAACAACAAGTATAAGCAACACAGGAACACAAGGAGGAAGAGGGAATCCTTCCCGATTTACCCAACCGGTCGTCTCAAATACAACCGTGAACATTGAAGATACAAAGATCAGTGTTGAACTTGACGGACTATCAATTTTGATCCTTCTTGGATCAGGACTGTTGATTTCGGTCGTCAGTGTCATCATCCCCGCCTTGTATGTAACCCGCTATAACCCAAAACAAATATTGAATAACATTGGTTAGGAGAAAAACTATGTCCATACTATCACTAAAAAACGTTTCCTATGGTTATATAGACGGAAACAAAAAAAGAACGATTATCAACGACTTAAGTTATGACTTTGAAGTCGGTAAGTTTTATACGATTTTCGGACCATCCGGCAGTGGCAAAACCACGCTTCTATCACTGATTGGTGCACTTGAAAAGACTCAGGAAGGCGCGATTCTGTTTGATGGTCAATCCATTGAAAGTATCGGATTATCTAAATACCGCCGTAATCATCAGTCCATCGTTTTTCAACAATTCAACCTTCTGCCATATTTAAGTGCACTGGATAATGTCATCAATGTGATGAATATTACGAATAACCCCATACCCAAACCCTACAAAGAAACAGCACTGAAACTGCTCAATCAGTTAGGAATCGTTGAAAGCAAGGCTGTTCGAAGCATCCAGAAACTCTCCGGTGGAGAGCAACAGCGTGTTGCGATCGCCCGTGCCTTGGCAACCAATGTAAAACTGATCCTCGCAGATGAGCCGACCGGAAACCTCGATACCGACACAGAGCGTGAAATCATCAGTATTTTTAAAAACTTAGCCCACGAATATCAGTGTTGTGTTATCGTAGTATCCCACAGCCAAGAGGTTGCTAAGGAAAGCGATATATCCTTGCGGCTCACCAATGGAAAACTTGTTGAAATTAAAGGTGAAAATCATGAGTGAGAAGGGATTTCTTGAACAACTTAATGAAAAAGAAGGCAAACCAGAGAGTTTTCAGCCGGAACATTTTGAGAAAGTTAAGAAATCTAACCTTAAGTACTACCTCATCGGATTATTAGTGGTTGTTGGCGTGCTTGGTGTTTTTTACATGTTAAACCGACCTGTAGTCATGATTGACATGGTGGGTATGAATGAAAACGATGTAAACCTTTGGGCAAAAAACAATGAAATTCAACTTATATATACAGATTTGTATAGTGAAACGGTTGAAGCGGGTAAAGTTATTTCTCAAAGTATTATGGAAAAAACGAATATTAATAAGGGCGATATTGTTGAATTGAGTGTTTCTAGAGGTATAGATCCAGACAAAGTTATACTATTACCATTATTTGATAATTTTTGGAGCAAGTCAGCAATTGTGGCCTGGATCGAGGAAAATCACATCAGTAACTACCAATTCATAAGTGTTGTGGATGAAGCAGCCGATGAGGATACATTGTTGGAATATTCTGTGGAAAGTGAGAGCGCGGATACGTTTAAGCGCAGCGACCGGATTGTTTTCAACATTGCGGTGCAACCGGTAAAAACTATAATAACGATGAGTGATTTATTGAATTTGAGCCAGTCACAAGCTGAAAACTGGGCCTTGACCAATGGTGTTGAGACTATCATCAAGACTGCATACAGCAATTCTGTAGATAAGGGTAAGGTAATGTCCCAAGATATCTTGGCTGGTTCAAACATTGAAAGCGGATCAGCAATTGTATTGGTCATTTCCAAAGGCCCCGCAATCAAAATTGTCGATTTTCAAACGATGACCATCGCCGAGGCTAAACAATGGGCAACACAAAATAACGTTCAACTGATTTCTGAAACAAAATATCATATGACGATTCCCACAAACAAAATAATCTCACAGTCAATATCTGCCGGGACGTGGGTAGCATCCGGATCAAAAATCCAACTCATATACTCGTTGGGTAATAGACTTGCCATCGCTGATTTTGTAAATCTGCCTCTTTCACAACTTGAATCATTTGTGTCAGATCAAAATGGTTTGGGTGCTAAGCTGAAGTTAAGTATCACGTACCAATATTCCAATGTTACAAGTATCAACCGAATCGTATATGTCGAACATCGGGATACCAAAATAAACATTGACAGTGAAATCGAGGTCATTGTTTCTTTGGGAGGATTGGTAAAAATGCCGGACTTAAGTTTACTCGAATCTATGGAAGCCGAGTATTTGGCGCTTGAAGTGATCAAAACATGCGAATCCAGTGGTTTGACGTGTAAAATCATTTATGTAACTACAGAAGAGCTGGATTTGGCAAATAAAGTCATTTATCAATCAGTAGAACCCGATATGTATATCTCAGATAGTACACTTGTGGAAGTGCATATAACTAAACTTAATGACTGACAAGACCCTTAAAGTCTTGTTTTTTAGTATTGGCAACAAGTTATCAGGCAAGATTCAAGTTCGAATGCGTGAAATATTGAATGGTCTTGTTATAATAGAGTTGAGGTGAGACCATGACGCTAAACCTGAATGTATTTTCTCCCCGGTTAATCAAGTTGTTGATCCTGCTGGTCGAACACTCTGATTACGTACCGGTCGCATCCTTGGCTGAGAAACTCGGCACAAGCAAGCGCACATTATTTAGAGAAATTCAGGGATGCAACCGGATGTTGCAGCCTTTCGGCATGCAATTGGAAACCAAAGCCGGTGTAGGTATCCGTCTACTTGGCGAACATGCAGATAAGAACCGATTATTAAAAACACTGATGGACCATCAGTCAACCTTGGGATTTTATGACAAAGAACAACGCCGCATGATGTTGACGGCGGAGCTGTTAAAAAACAAAAGCATTGTCAAACTGCTGAACTTCGCACAGTTGTTCGATGTTTCAGAAGCCACGATATCCAATGATATGGACTTATTAGACGAATGGTTCAATCGTTATCGATTGAAACTTACGCGCCGACCGGGCTTGGGAGTATATCTGGAAGGCAATGAGGATGATGTCCGAAAAGCCATGACCGATTTCGTTCACATGCAGCTAGAAGAAAATAAGCTAATGGATTTGATTTACATGCACCGAGATAAATTTGACTTTGAGGATTATTTCTCTTCAAATGAACCCAACGGAATCATGAGTTTGTTAAATCGCAAAATATTGATCCGGGTCATCGAAGTGCTGAAGGAAAACAAAGAAGGATATCTTCAAAAAATGGCAGAGAGCTCATTCATCGGATTGGTCATTCATCTGACCATCGCAATCGAACGTATGATCAACCATGAAAACATCGATATAGATTCATTCCTATTTGAAGAATTAAAAAATGATGAAGATTATGACAAAGCCAAGGTCTTGGCGGAATATATGGAAGATGAATTTGAAATCAGTTTCCCGGATGCGGAAATCGCTTATATCCTGATGCATCTTAAAGGAGCGAAACTGCGATATATGGATTCATCACTGGATGATGATTTACAAGTTCTGGTCAAGGATTATGACATTAAGCGGCTGGTAGAAATGGTCATCCGTCGATATGAACAGATTACCGGAGTCTCGCTGATTGATGATGAAGTGCTGGAAACCGGCATGATCACGCATCTGCGCCCGGCATTGACTCGAATGCATTATAAGTTGGAAATCCGTAATCCGCTGCTTGAGCAAATCAAAGAGCAGTATGCGCAGATTTACGAGAATTCAAAGAAGGCTTGTGATGTTATTGAAACCGAACTGAAGCAAAAGGTTCCGGATGATGAAATCGGTTATATTGCCATGCACTTTGGCGCGGCAATAGAACGCTTGAATCAGCGTATGCAAGTCAATCGGACGATTCGCATCGGAGTCGTATGTGCCTCAGGCATCGGCATATCAAGTTTATTGTCATCACGTATCCGTTCTTTATTTCCGGAAATCCGTGAAGTGAAACCATTGGCTATGGAGGATGTCAAAACCGGAATTGAAGATGAGGTTGATTTGCTGGTAACGACACTGGTTTTAAAACAACAATTATTGCCAAGTGTTTATGTCCACCCGCTTTTAGGGAAGGACGATATCGAAAAGATCCGCATTGCAATTGCTCAATCAAAAACGATTAAGAATGATTTGTTTAAAAAGGATGAATCATTAACAGATAAAATCGATGAAATCGGACAGATCAATGATATGATCAAGAAACTCATCGGACAGCTTGAAGTCATCGATATTCCCTCAAAAAGCACCTTCGATCAGTTGATTGAAAGTTGTGCCCGATACTCATCTGCGGATGATCAGGTTGTCAGGCAAGTACACGCAGACTTGATTCGCAGAGAGTCCATGGGTTCAGTTATTTTGGAGAATGAGCGGATCATCCTTTTTCACGCAAAAACAACCGCAGTCACAGAACCGCTGGTCAAAGTCTTGTTGAGTGATCATGAAGGTTTCACCGATATCCAGGCGAAAAACGCCGCCGGGATCCTGCTGATGCTGATTGGTTCACCTTCTTTGAAGATTCATGGGGAGATACTTAGTCAGATAAGTCAAAGCTGTATTGAAGATGATCGGCTTTCATCAGCGATTATTGATAAGAATCATGGTAGAATAGTCAATGAGATTGAAAACATTTGTATGCGCTGGTATCGCAATGAGATGCTGCGACGTATGCCATAAAGGAGAACAACTATGAAATTTTCATTTAAAAGCAAAAAAACATTACCGATTTTGATGAAAGAGAACATCATCATCGAAAAGCAAACCATGACCACAAAAGAAGCTATTGATAAGGTAGGTGCTATGATGGTTAAAAGCGGATATGTTAAGAAGGGATATATTGACGGCATGCATCGTCGTGACGAAGATCTCTCGGTGTTTCTAGGAAATCTATTAGCCATTCCTCACGGTGTACATGATGTGAAAGATGAAATCATTGCTTCCGGAATGGTCGTACTGATCGTACCGGATGGGATCGACTGGCATGGCAATATTGCAAAGGTAATCGTTGGATTAGCAGGCAAAGATGGTGAACATATGTCCATTCTTGCCAATTTGGCTACTACATTCGAAGAACTTGAAACAGCTGAGAAACTGGTGGAATCAAGAGATGTTGACTTTATTTATCAAACGATGACCCAATAAAAATAAAAATGAGCAAGGTGCAATTGCTCATTTTTTTGTGCCTGAAACAGGCTTCTATTTACCCGCAGGTGTCTTAAGGAGGATACGCTGGTGGGGTAATTAGTGTTGATATAGGGAGTATGTATCGCGAGCGATCATTAACTCTTCGTTGGTAGGAATGACCATGACTGCGATTTTTGAGTCGGTGGTCGAAATCAAAACTTCTTGTCTGCGCTTTTGATTAGCCTCAACGTCCAGTTTGATTGAGAAAGCTTCAGAAATATATTCAATGACCAATTGACGGATCGGAACTGAATTCTCACCGATTCCGGCGGTAAAGAGAATCGCATCGCAACCACCCAACTGGGCAATATAGGAACCAATCGTCATTGCGACGCGCTGGACATACATTTTGCGGGCTAAATCCGCATTCTCGTTACCTTCAGCAATGGCCGCCTCGATATCACGCATATCCGAAGATACTTTGGAAATTCCCAGGATCCCGGATTTTTTGTTACAAATATCCGTGATTTGAGCAACGCTGAGACCTTCTTTTTGTGCAAGGTAAGCCATGATCGAAGGATCGATATCACCTGAACGGGTCCCCATCATAATGCCCGCCAAAGGCGTAAAACCCATGGAAGTATTGATGCAATGACCATCGAGAACTGCAGACAATGATCCGCCGTTACCCAAATGGCAACAAATCAGGCGTCTGCTTTTTTCTTCACCCAAAATTTCTCTGGCACGCTGAGTAACATATAGATGTGAAGTGCCGTGGAACCCGTATTTGCGGATTTTGTATTGATCATAATATTCCAGAGGGATAGGGTACATAAAACTGACCTTATCCATGGTCTGATGGAATGCAGTATCAAATACAGCTACTTGCAATGTATTGGGTAATAATTCCTTTAGGACTTTGTAACCAAGCAAATTCGCAGGATTATGCAAAGGTGCCAAATCACAGAGCATTTCGATGTCATTGGCGACCTCTTCATCAAAAACGACCGAATGTTCATATTTTTCACCACCGTGAACCACCCGATGACCAATGCCCGCTAAATCATCCAGCGATGTTACGACACCATGATCGACCAACAACTTCAATAAAATTTGTATGGCCGTTTGATGATTGGGCAATGGGAGAGTCTCAGAGATTTTACTTCCATTAAACTCCATTGAATATACACCTTCAGGCAAACCGATTCTTTCAAAAATACCTGAACAAATGACTGTTTCAGCCGGCATCGTATAAAGTTGGAATTTACACGAAGAACTACCGGAATTAAGGGACATGATTACTGACATGAGATTCCGCCTTTCCATTACAAATACAGTATACACTATTGATTAGGGGATCGATTTTATAAAAACATGAATCACCCTTCATGTTTAGTTTAATAGGTTGATCGATGTTCGTCAAGCACTATTTCATGAAACTGTAAACGGTTACAAATTTTCTGTTGACAATGGTTATTGAATGAATTATTGTTAATATGTAAGGTGAATCATGTTTCATGTTTGTTACAGCCAATATATAAGAAGGAGAACTAAAATGAGCAAAATCTATTTAGTCAGCGCTAAGCGTACCGCCATCGGAAGCCATTTGGGAGCACTCAAAAATGTCAGTGCACCGGATATGGCTGCCGTCTGTATTAAAGCAATTATCGAGGAAACAAAAATCGATCCAGCGAATCTGGATGAGGTCATCATCGGAAACATCCTGCCTGCAGGACAAAAGCAAGGTGTAGGTCGCCAGTCATCCATTAAAGGTGGAGTACCAGTAACCGTACCGGCATACAGTATCAATATCGCATGTGGAAGTGGCATGAAAGCCGTCATGCTCGCAGCTAACAGTATTAAGGCCGGATTTGCGGAAATGATCATCGCCGGAGGAACCGAAACGATGAGTCAGGCACCGTTTATGGTGAACTACAATGTCCGCTCCGGTGTCAAAATGGGAGCGATGAACATGGAAGACCATATGCTCGTCGATGCATTATGGGATGCATTTGATGGTTCACACATGGGTGTTACCGCCGAAAACATCGTTGCCAAGTACGGATTTTCTCGCCAAGAGCAAGATGAATTCGCTATAGCATCACAAAGTAAAGCCATCGCGGCAATCGATGCAGGTAGATTTAAAGATGAAATCGTGCCAATCGAAGTAAAGGTCGGTAAAGAAGTCGTCGTTTTCGATACCGATGAGTATCCAAACCGTAAAACAACACTTGAAAAACTGGCAACATTACGCCCGGCTTTCAAAAAAGAAGGATCAGTCACTGCGGGGAATGCATCCGGTATTAACGATGGTGCCAGCGTCATGCTTATCGCTTCCGAAAATGCTGTTGAAAAGTATGGTCTGACACCAATGGCAGAAATCGTCGGGTTCGGTCAAGGCGGTGTTGAACCGTCGATCATGGGTTTGGGTCCGACTCCAGCCATCCGCATGGCTCTTAAGAACTCCGGATTAAAATTAAGCGATATCGATCTGTTTGAACTCAATGAAGCCTTCGCGGCCCAATCGTTGGGAGTAATCAAGGAAATCAGCGAAGAACACGGCGTATCAAAAGAAGATATATTGGCAAAATGCAATGTCAATGGTGGAGCAATCGCTTTAGGTCATCCGGTCGGTGCATCCGGAAACCGCATCATGACAACCTTGGTATATGAAATGAAGAAAAGAGATGTGACGTACGGACTGGCTTCACTTTGTATCGGTGGAGGCATGGGGACGGCCATCATCCTAAAGAACGTTAAATAAAAATAATAATATACAGAAAGACGAGGAACAACACAATGAGACTTGAAGGCAAAGTAGCAGTAGTAACCGGTGGAGCTCGCGGCTTAGGACAGGCCATGGCAGAACTTTTCGCAAAAGAAGGCGCAAAAGTCATCGCTGCCGATATGGGTCCGATGGGATATGAAGCTGAAAATGTAGAAGGATATCCTTTGAATGTTACAGATGGTGAAGGTTGTAAGAAGTTTTTCGATTATGTTGTTGAAAAGTATGGGAAAATCGATGTTTTGGTGAATAATGCCGGTATAACCCGTGATGCATTGACTCGTAAGATGAGTGATGAACAGTGGGATTTGGTCATCGATGTCAATCTTAAAGGAGTATTCAATCTGACCCGTCATATCGGTCCGCATATGCAAGCCAATGGCGGTGGTTCGATCATCAACATTTCCTCCGTCGTCGGAGTATTTGGAAATATCGGACAAGCCAACTATGCCGCAACCAAATCCGGATTGATCGGTTTGACTAAAACCTGGGCGAAAGAATTTGCACTTAAGGGCGGTAACGTCCGTGTCAATGCGATTGCACCGGGTTACACGATGACCGATATTCTGAAAACCGTCCCGCAAGAACTGCTTGATGGATTTGCTAAACAAACGATGCTTGGTCGTCTGGGACAACCTCACGAAATCGCAAACGCCGCCTTATTCTTAGCAGGAGATGAATCCTCCTACATTACCGGTCAGGTGTTGAGCGTCGATGGCGGCATGCGTCTATGAAGCAATATCCTGTTCACTATCATACTTGCGCCAACGGGGAAACCATTGCTTATCGATTGGCCGGTCAACGAGGCCCGACAGTAGTTCTGGTTCATGGCAATATGAGCTCATCCGTTCACTGGCAAACGACCATGGAACAATTGGAAGATGATTTTAAACTTATCGTTCCCGATATGAGAGGCTTTGGGGATAGCAGTTATAACAGCGAACTGAACTCTCTGTATGACTTTGGAACCGATTTGCTGGATTTGCTTGATTCTTTAAAAGTTGAAACATGCTCTCTTGTCGGTTGGTCGACCGGAGGCGGTGTCGCATTAGAAATGGCCGCAGAACTTAAAGAAAAAGTAAGGAAAGTCATATTATTGGATTCAGTCGGTTTGACAGGATATCCGATGTATAAAAAAGATGCAGCTTATCAACCGATTTTAACGGAACTGTTGAAAACCAAAGAAGAGATCGCTGTTGATCCGGTACAAGTACTGCCTATCGTAGCAGCTTATGCCAATAAAGACAAAAACTTATTAAAAATGATTTGGAATGCGGTCATTTACAATATGAATCAGCCCAATGAAGAGGACTATGACTTATATCTGGATGCCATGTTAAAACAAAGAAATATTGTCGATGTCGATTACGGATTGGTCGTATTCAATATGACTCACGATCATAACGGTGTTGTCGCCGGTAGCGGTCGGATGGATTTGATCACTGCAGATATCGTGATCTTGCATGGCGAAAAAGATTTAGTCGTTCCGGTATTGTATGCACATGATATGAAAAAACGCTTCGGTGATAAAGCAGAATTAGTGTTGTTTGAAAATGCCGGTCACTCGGTCATCACCGATGATTTGAACTTGTTTGTTTCAACATTAAAAGAAAAGTTAGCTTAAGGAGGAGATACCCGATGGGTAAAGAAGTAAATGTCGGAATTGTCGGTTTGGGTATCTACATTCCTGAAAAAGTAATGACGGCTGCTGAAATCTCCGATGCTACTCTCGGTGTCTGGAGTGAACAAGCTGTCATCGATAAGTTGGGTGTCATACAAAAAACAATTCCCGGCGATGAAGATGGAACTCAGGAAATGGGTGCTAAGGCAGCGCTGGATTGTTTGGCAAAAACAGGTGTAGATCCAGCGGATATTGATGTGATCCTCTGTTTTGGCGAAGAATGGAAAGAATATCCGCTGACAACTTCGGCACTTTATATCCAAGACCGTATTAAGGCAGTCAATGCCTGGGGTGTGGATGTTCAAAACCGTTGTTGCACATCAGTGACTGCGCTGAAAATGGCGAAGGACATGTTGATTGCCGATGATGATATTCAGACAGTATTGGTATGCGGTGGTTATCGTAACGGCGATTTCGTTGACTTTACCGATAAGAATATGTCAATGATGTACAATCTTGGTGCCGGGGGTGCCGCAATCTTATTGAAGAAAAACTATGGTAAAAACTTACTGCTGGGATCACATATCATTGCGGATGGATCGCTGGCGCGCACAGCCGGAGTTGAAATCGGCGGGACCTGTCGTCCTATCACCAAAGACAATATCGATGAAGCTTATAAATCTTTGCGTCTGATGCAACCGGATGTCATGAAAAATCGTCTTAATGAAGTTTCTCAGCGAAACTGGCTGACATGCATCAACCGTGCTTTTGAGAAATCGAATATTGAAAAAAGTGAACTGGGCTATTTGGCTATCCTTCATATCAAACGCTCAGGACATCTTGGAATGTTAAAAGACTTGGGAATAAGTGAAGAACAGTCGATCTATCTAGAGAATTACGGCCATATCGGCCAAGTCGACCAATTGTTATCGTTGGCACTGGCACTTGAAAAAGGTAAAGTGACTGACGGAACTGTCGTATGTATGCTTGCAGCAGGAATCGGATATGTTTGGGCAGCCAATGTTATCCGATGGGGAGAAGTCGTATGAGTATTTTCTTGCAAATCCTCTTAAGGAGTCTTGAAACCGGAAGTGTTTATGCACTTGCTTCCTTGGGTATCATCATCGTGTACCGCACATCCAACATCACCAACTTTTCGCAGGGTGTTGTCAGTATGTTCAGCACCTTTGTGGTTACAGCATTGTTTATCAACACCGGAATGCCCCTATGGTTAGCCATCTTGGGTGGTGTTGCCAGTGCGATTACCATCGGTATTCTTATTGACTTGGTTGTCATTCGGCACACCAAAAAAGTATCGCCGGTCGCCAAACAAATCATAACTTTGGGATTGATCATGGTCATACTTGGTGTTACACCACTATTCTTCGGTGTAGACCCTCTGACACTTCCAAGATTGATCAATGCCGGTGACTTAAAAATCCTGGGTGCCAACATTTCCTATAACGGATTATTCAATATCGTGTTTGGATTGGTATTGATGTTTGTTTTATTCTATGTTCTTCAGAATACCAAATGGGGTCTTGCGGTTCGCACGACCGCATCCAATGAGTATACGGCTCGTCTTATGGGGGTTCCCACTAAGACCGTCACAATGTTTGCCTGGGCCATTGCTGGTGTTCTTGGTGTATTCTCCGGAGTCATGGTCGCACCGATGACATCAGTCAGTCTGAACTTGATGGATCAGGTTCAAATCAATGCACTTATTGCCTGTGTTCTTGGCGGATTTCAGACATTCTACGGTCCGATATTCGCAGCCTATCTGATTGGAATCAGTGCAAACCTACTATCTTATTATGTTTCTTCCGTATGGGGCGGACAAATCTTGTATATCGTAATCCTGGCTTTCTTGATCTTCAGGCCGCACGGCTTGTTTGGTAAGAAAATCGTTAAGAAAGTGTAGGCGAATATGAAAAAAATAAACTTTCTGAAAAACCCATACGTTCAATTTATTCTATTTGGCCTGGTATTGGCAACATTGCCAATCATGGCTCAGACATTTCCGTTTGTAAAATCGGGGTACATTATTACGATCGGCGGAACGTTGATATACGCTATCGCCGCATTGGGCTTAAATTTGTTGTTAGGGTACTCAGGACTGATATCCTTGGGTACAGCAGGATTTATGGGTTTAGCCGCCTATATATCCGCATACCTGACGGTTGACTTGGGTTGGCCGTTTCTGGCTTCGATGGCTGTAGCGGTCATCATACCTACGATTATCGGAATTCTGGTAGGATTGGTTTCTTTGAAAATTGAAGGAATGTATCTGGCAATCGCTACATTAGCGGTTTCGGAAGTAATCCGGAAAACATTTGAAGAATTTGATACCTTCACCAATGGTTTCAGTGGTAAAGCCGCTAAGTTTCCGTCATTTTTCAATATATCACTTGATCGGGCATCAACGTACTATCTGATTGTCATTGTGATGGTTCTGGTGATGATTCTGATGTACAACATGGTCAACGGTCAGTTGGGTCGGGCATTGAATGCGATGCGCGGAAGTGAAGCTGCTTCTCAGGCCATGGGCGTCAATCTGTTGAAATATCGTTTGATTGCATTTGCGTTTGCGACAGCATTTGCGGCATTGTCCGGCGTGCTTTATGTTCACTTTGTGCGCTACAGTTATCCTTCGATCTGGTCATTGAAACTTTCTTTGGATTTTCTGGCAATGATCATCATTGGCGGATTGCGTTCGATTTACGGTACGATCATCGGAGCTTTCATTATATTTGCGGTCCCGGACATCTTTTTGAAGCAAATTCCTTACTTTAATCAGTTGTCATATATGTTTAACGGGATATTGATCATTTTGGTCATCATGTTCTACCCCAATGGAATCGTTAATTTGCGCTACGACATCAAGAAATGGTGGAATAAGATTTTTAGCAGAAAGGGGAAGTTGAATAATGATGTTGGAAAATGAGATGCTGTCAATTGAAGGTTTGTCGATTGCTTTCGGCGGATTAAAGGCTGTAGACAATCTATCGTTTTCTATCAAAGAAAGAGAAATCTTCGGATTGATCGGGCCTAACGGTGCCGGCAAGACGACCGTATTTAACTGTATAACACAATTTTATAAACCGAATGCAGGCTCGCTTCTCTTTCGTGATCGAAACGGCGAAGTTACAGAACTTACAAAGCATAAGGTGCATGAAATCATCAAACTGGGATTGGTTCGTACCTTTCAAAACGTCGAGCTGATCCGTGAGCTGAGTCTGATTGACAATGTCTTGGTCGGTGGACACATCGATTTTAAATCAACGGTGTTTGAACAGGCATTAAAACTGCCGCGTGCCGTTAAAGAAGAAAAAGCGCTTAGAAAAGAAGCAGAAGATATCTTGCGCAGGTTAGGTATATACGAGCGAAAAGACATGATTGCTTTTGGTCAGCCTTATGGAATCTTGAAAAAAGTTGAATTTGCCCGCACACTGATGTGCCGTCCGAAGCTGATCATATTGGATGAACCCGCAGCCGGATTAAATGATGTTGAAACCCTTCAGCTGGCTCAAATGATCCGTCAGATCCGCGATGAGTTTCAATGTTCGATCTTATTGGTTGAACATGATATGCGCTTGGTCATGGATGTGTGTGATCGGATTTGTGCCATTAACTTTGGACAATTCTTGGCTATCGGCAGTGCTAAGGAAATTCAACGCAATCCGGCCGTTCAGTTAGCATACCTTGGAAGCAGTGAGGATGAAGAACATGAAAAAGACAGCACTGTACATTAAGGGGTTAAAGGTTCGCTATGGGGCGATCGAGGCATTAAAAGGTATTGATATGGAAGTCTTGGAAGGTGATGTCGTTGCGATTCTAGGTGCTAATGGTGCCGGAAAAACCACAACACTTCGAACGATTTCCGGATTGATCGAACCGGCGGAAGGCAGTATCCTGTTTTACAATCAGGAAATTGGTAAGTTAGAGCCAAACAAAATCGCTCAGATGGGAATTGCTCAATCGCCGGAAGGACGTCAAGTCTTCCGTGATCTGACAGTTGAGGAAAATCTGAAAGTTGGCGCATTTACCGTAAAGGATAAGAAAAAAGTCGCTGAGTCGTTTGAACGGGTTTATCGTTATTTCCCGGTGTTGAAGGAACGCAAGAACCAGATTGCCTCTACATTGTCAGGCGGTGAGCAGCAAATGCTTGCGATTGCCCGGGCACTGATGAGTCATCCGAAAATCTTGCTTCTAGATGAACCATCCCTGGGTCTGGCTCCATTGATCATCCGCGATATCATGAATATCGTTCGAGAAATCAAAAATGAAGGAACGACGGTCATCATCGTCGAGCAAAATGCGGCACAAACGCTCAAAGTGGCGGATTATGCCTATGTTTTGGAATTAGGGACCATCAGCACACATGGTCCGGCAGAGATTTTAAAGAATGATCCAAAGCTGATCGAAGCTTATTTAGGGTCACATTAACATGGTATTAATGCATAAGGCATTAACATACAAGGAGGAAAAGTGATGTTTAAGAAATTATTAGCTCTTCTGGCAGTTGTACTAGTAACGGCGTCTTTAGCCGCATGTCAACCTGCAGTAGTAGAAGAAGCAGCTCAAGGTGTTACCGACACAGAAATCTTAATTGCTAACTGTGCGGCAACTTCCGGTGCATTTGCTCCGGTCGGCGTTCCGTTTATTGCTGGGATTGAAGCTTATTTGAAAGTTCTAAATGATGCCGGCGGTATCAATGGACGTAAAGTACGTTTCTTACACCAAGATGACGAATTTGATCCGATTAAAGGTAAAGCATGCTTACAGACGATGGTTGAAGATGAAAAAGTATTTGCAATCGTCGGCCACTTCGGTACACCGGTTGTTGGTGCTACCTTGGAAGATTTAAAAGATTATGGTATTCCGGCAGTTTATTTTGCTACCGGTATCGGTCAGTTGTATAATGATAAAGCAGAAGGCCGCGATCGCGGAATCATGCCTGTACAACCGATTTACAGAACTGAAGGCCAGATCATGGTCGCACGTGCTGTTGCCCTTTCCGATGCTAAGAAAATTGGTGTTATTTATACCAATGATGATGCAGGTAAGGACTTATTGTGGGGAGCACAAAAACAAGCAACAGCTTTAGGTTTGACATTGGTTGAAGCTCAAGTCACCGCAGGCGCAACAGATGTTTCCGCCGCAGTTACAACAATCAAAGAAGCTAACGTTGATTTCATTATCGGTGCTGCTATTCAAGCAACCATCGGTACGATCGTTAAAGAATTGGCTGCTCAAGGCGTTGACAAAGATGTCATTACGACTTATGTTAACGTTGCTCCGACAATTGCAGGACAATTCGAAAACGAAATCGCCGGCAAATTTGATGTTTACGGTAATGGATGGGTATCTTTCGAAGGAGACCGCATGGCTGAGCTGCAAAAATTCGCAGCAGCAGCTCCGGATTATGCTTCAAACGCATTTGCTATGACGGGTTGGATCGCAGCTCACTTCTTCACTGAAGGCTTGCGTCGCTTAGCAGCTGATGAAGTCATCACTTGGGAAAAATACATGGATGCTATGGAATCAGCACCTATTCAAAACCCATTTGGCGGAGAAATTGATTTCGGCAACGGTTTGCGTGCCGGTACTCAAGAGATGAACCTTTCTAAAGTCGATCCTACTGCTCCTACGAAGTGGGCAGTTGTCGATGGTTTAAAATCAATCGATTCATTGTTAGGAAAATAATTATTACATACATGCGGGAGAGTTTCTCTCCCGCATATTCCATGTGGAGGGTGCTATGAACTATTCAAACAAAGTGATCTCAGTAGAAAAAGCATTGGATTTAGTAAAGTCAAAAGACGTCATCGTAACCGGACTGGGTGCCGGGGAAGCACATGACTTTTTGATGCAGTTACACACGATTGCGGATCGTATCGACGATGTGACCGTAACCAACTGTTTGCCAATGTCAGATTTCCCATTTATGAAGGAAGAATTTAAAGATAAGTTTTTTGTGGATGGGTGGTTTTACTCACCGGCATTGCGCAAAGCACACAAAAACGGCAATATCTCTTTTATTCCCAATCACTTGCATTTAGCAGGCGTTAAGAGGCTTGATTTTGTCAAGCCGAGTATTTACGTAGGCAGTTGCAGTGCAGTGGACAAACACGGGTTTGTTTCTTTATCAACCGGAAATACCTATGAGAAGCGGATGATTGAGGCCGCAGATTTGGTTATTTTGGAAGTGAATCCGAATATGCCGAAGACTTATGGTGATTTGGAAGTGCATATCAACGATATCGACTTTGTGATTGAAGCAAGTTATCCGGTCCCCGTCCTTCCGGAAGCACCGGTCAATGATAAGGACTTGAAAATTGGTCAGTACATCGCTGATTTTGTCAATGACGGTGATTGCATCCAGTTTGGTATCGGGGGAATCCCTAATGCCGTCGCCAATGCTCTTGTAGATAAAAAGGACTTGGGTGTTCATACGGAAATGCTTACGACGGGATTGATGAAACTGGCAAAATCCGGCGTTGTCAATGGATCGAAAAAATCCTTGCATCGCGGTAAAATGGTTTGTACCTTTGCTTTGGGATCGGCGGAGTTGTATGACTTTATCGATCAAAATCCCTCAGTCATGATTTTAGATGGAAATTACGTCAATGATCCGCATATAATCGGCTTAAATGACAATCAGATATCGATCAACACGACCTTGGAAATTGATTTGACCGGTCAATGCTGTTCAGAATCCATCGGCTCCGTACAATTTAGTGGTACAGGTGGTCAGGCAGATACGGCGATCGGTGCTCAAAAGGCAAAAAACGGTAAGTCGTTTATTGCTCTTTACTCAACGGCCATGGTCAAAGATGCCACCGGCGAACGTGTCGAGATTTCGAAAATCGTTCCTCAGTTGAAACTGGGTGCGGCGGTCACATTGTCTCGCAACGATGTCGACTATGTGGTTACAGAGTATGGTGTTGCTTCATTGCGTGGTACCAATATCCGTCAACGTGTTGAGCGTCTGATTGAAATCTCTCACCCGAAGTTTAGAGATGAACTTTATGCTCAAGCAAAGGAAATCGGTATCATCTGATGGCAACATTTCAGTTTGGTGAATACTCCGTCTATTATGAATCTTATGGTGAGGGGAAACCGCTTATCATTTTAAATGGCATCATGATGTCAACGGTCAGTTGGCAGTCATTTGTCAAATCATTCAGTCAGTACAATCGGTTGATTTTGGTCGATATGCTCGATCAAGGGAATTCCAGTAAATTGTTCGGTAAAACGTATGATCAGTCTTTGCAGGTTGAGGTCATCAAAGCTTTGGTTGACCATCTGAAACTGGATAAGGTTTATCTGTTTGGAATATCTTACGGTGGTGAAGTTGCGATGAAATTTGCGCTTACTTATCAAGAGAGGGTTGAGAGGTTACTGTTGTTCAATACGACCGCCAAAACTTCGCCTTGGTTGCGTGAAATCGGTTATGCCTGGAATAAAGCCGCTTCGGATGGCGAAGCTTATTATTCAACCACGATCCCAACCATTTATTCGCCGCAGTTTTTTACAAAAAATGCAGCTTGGATCGAACAACGGAAGAGCATTCTTATTCCGCTTTTCAGTAATCCGGCATTTACCGATGCGATGATCCGCTTGACCAACAGCGCAGAATTTCATGATGTGGAGAAGGATATTCATAAAATAGCAGTACCGACATTGATTGTCGGCTGTGAGAATGATTACATCACACCACCGGTAGAACAGCATTTTTTAGCCCGCCATATATCTGAATCTCAACTTGTGATCATACCTGATTCCGGTCATGCATCTATGTATGAGAAACCATATTTGTTTACTTCCCTGGTTTTGGGATATGTACTGGCAGACCACGTAACATTTAAGATAGGATAGTTCATTGTCATAATTGATGCATCATGATATTATAGGTGCAGCCATAGGAGTGTGTGTATGCAATCATTAGTAAATCAACCCAAAACAAAACGAGGTCAGGCAACGTTGGATCGATTGACCAACGCGGCTGAGCAATTGTTTTATAAAAAGGGCTATCACGGGACATCCATCAATGATATAACGGGACTGGCTAATGTTGCTCCCGGGACTTTCTATATTTATTTTGAGGACAAGATGAGTTTGTACTGTTATTTGTTATTACAATACAGCCATCGCATCCGTATGCATATTGCCAAAGAAGTCAAGAAAAGTTCTTCACGTAAAGATGCGGAGCGTGCGGGTCTAAAAGCTTTCCTTCATTTCATTAATGATCATAAGCA
>PHAF01000011.1 GCA_002841605.1 Firmicutes bacterium HGW-Firmicutes-10
TAAATAACCGCACCATTTGAAAATTCAATTTTGAAAACCTCGACAGAAAACAAGTCTTTTTCCTTAAGATAATCCACAATCAAATCATCCACGTTACTATACTCAAAATAACTCAACTCGACTGTTGTATAAATATCTTCTCCCAATCCGATTTTTGAATTCGGGAAATCGATCGCATACAGGTCTTGATACGTCTTACTTAAAACTGAATCAATAATTTGAGAATCACTTAAAACACCAATAAGGCGATTTGCATCATATATCTTTGTAACCATTTGCGGTTGACTGTACACTCTCAAAATTTCCTGTTGAAAAACAGCTCCATCCAACTCGGTCTGAATTCTGACTTGCTCAGGATTTTGACTTTGATTAGCACCGGAAGTAATTACGGTTATAATCAAACTAATCATGACAGCTAACACAACAGGTATAAATTTTTTCATTCAAACTCCTTTATTGACCAACCTCTTCTTTTGCAATATTATAGAACGCATTGATCTTTAGGTCAAATGCTAACTCAAATTTGCCGGTAGGACCATTACGGTGTTTAGCAATATCAATTTCAGCTTTGACCTGCTTATCATCGCTTTTCTCTTTCTGATAATACTCATCACGATATAAAAACATGACGATATCCGCATCTTGTTCCAATGCACCAGACTCACGCAAGTCAGAAAGCATCGGACGTTTGTCTTCACGACGCTCAACCAAACGAGATAACTGTGACAAGGCAATGACCGGGACTTGCATTTCGCGCGCCAAAGCTTTTAAGCTTCGAGAAATTTCAGAAACTTCCTGTTGACGGTTTTCGTTGTTTCGTCCGCTACCCATAATCAATTGGATATAGTCGATAACGACTAAACCCAGGCCATGTTCGGCTCGTAATTTCCGACATTTGGAAAATACTTCAGAAACACGTATGGATGGTGTATCATCAACAAACAATTGCATGGCTTTCATTTCGGTTGCAGCCTCATTAAGCATATTCCACTCCGGACCAGATAAATAACCTGTACGAAGTTGTCCGATCGGTATCATTGAAGCTGCAGACAACATACGGGTTATCAATTGTTCGGCTGGCATTTCCAAAGAGAATAGAGCGACCGGTTGTTGATTGTGACGTGAAACCTGCATAGCCAAGTTTAATGCAAATGCCGTTTTACCCATCGAAGGACGGGCAGCCAATATGATCAAATCGCCTCGCTGTAAACCGTTGGTCAGATTATCAAGAGCTCTAAAAGATGTCTTAAGACCGGTAATGTTGCTTTTATTGGCACTCATTTTTGTAATGGTCTCCATGACCGTTGAAACGACTTCTTTCGCATTACGGAAATCGGATGCTCTGCGATTGCGCGTGACATTCAAAATGCTCTTTTCCGCTTGATCCATGACATCATCCAAATCGCCGGAATGCACAAATCCGTCTTCTGCTATTTTCTGGGCAGTCAAAATCAGATTACGCATGTACGCCCGATCTTGAATCATCTCAACATAATACTTAACATTGGCCGAAGATACCGAGTGGTCGGCCAGCTGCAAGACATAATCCGCCCCGCCAATGGATGGCAATTGACCGCGTTCACTCAAACGCGTGATCAAACTTGTACCATCTACCGGTTTCCCCATATCGCTTAGCTCGGTAATTGCAGTAAATACCTTTTTGTGAGCTTCAAGAAAAAAGTCTTCGGGAATGAGCCCGGTTTCTATGGCGGTTTTAATGGTATTGGGATAAATAAGCATCGCTCCGAGCAATGCTTGTTCTGCTTCTAAACTATGGGGCAATTGCCGCATGACCTTCACCTCAGCTCTTTGCTTTTAAATGTACTGTAATAAATCCTTCAACATCTCGATGCAAATCAATCATGACTTTGCTTACGCCCAACTCCGACAACGTCTCGGTTTTCATTTTACGCTTATCAATCACGATCTTATGTTTTTTGTTTAACTCCTCAGCGACTTGCTTCGTCGATATGGAACCAAACACTTTTCCTTTTTCCCCAGTCTTTACCTCAAAGACCAATGTGATCTTCTCAAGTTGCTCTTTCAATTTCAAAGCATTTTCTTTATTTTTGGCTTCCTCATCTTTTACATGTTGCTTTTGATCTGCCAAAACCTCCATGCTCTTTGTGGATGCGGCCAATGCCAGTTTATTTCTAAACAAGAAATTGCGGGCATACCCGTCAGAAACTTCCACGACCTCACCCTTTTTGCCGACATTTTTTACGTCAGCTAACAATATTACTTTCATGAACTAACCCTCCTGTTCAAAATACTCTTTAATACTTGCATCCAGTAAAACTACCATTTGTTCTATGGTCGTGTTTTCACGTTGTAAAGCTGCTGCCGAGAAATGCCCGCCACCACTTAACTTTTCCATGATGACTTGTACATTGATCTTCCCTTTTGAACGGGCAGATACAGCAACCTGATGATCATCGATTCGGGCTACCACAAAGGAAGCCTCTACATTTTTTACCGACAGTAACATCTCGGCCACTTGCGACATGATACTGCGCGATACGATCGTTTTTTCTTCATATGGAGCTATAACGACGCCTTTGGGCCGCTGCTGAGAACATTTTAACATGCTTGTCTTCAGTTCAAACTCACCAAATTCGTCTTTCAGCAGGTTATCCGCTTCGACAGTATCAGCACCCATGTTTTTAAGGACTGACGCAGCTTCAAATGTCCGAGAACCCGTCCGATTACGGAATCGGTTGGTATCGATCAACATGCCGGTAAACATGATCGTTGCTTCCTCTGTAGATATGTCAATGTTTGATATTTGATACGGAAACAACTCCGCTACCAGCTCACTGACTGAAGAAGCTGAGGATTCGATATATACCAGCACTGGATTGAATGTGAAATCACTGCTGCGACGATGATGATCGATCACAATGACCTTCTTAGCTTTTTCGATGACGGAAGTCGCATTGCTGTAAGCAGCATTGTTATGATCCACCATAATAACCAACGTGTTGGCATCCAATATTTCCAGCGCTTCCGACTCACTTATAAATCGGTGACGTTGATTTAACATCTCTTTATATTTAGCCAGGGCACCGGTAAGTTTTATTTCAATCCCGCCGGATTTCGATACGATATACACTTCTTTGTCATAGCTAAGTGCTATTCGGCTCATACCGATAGCTGCTCCCATACAGTCAAAATCCATTTCCTTATGTCCGACAATAATCACTGTTTTAGATTGTTGAATCAAGTCACGAATCGTTTGAGCGATGACGCGAACGCGAACTTTACTTCGTTTCTCTTGCGCCTGAGAGCTACCACCGAAGTACTTGATGTCTTCATTAAACGATTTGATAGCTACTTGATCGCCTCCACGACTTTGCGCAAGTTCCAAAGCGGTGTTGACCATTTCTTCTAACTGCAAGAAATCTGATGTCTTGCGAGAAAATGCCATCGATAAAGTAATCGCAACGTCCACGTCTGCGGCCGCTTTGCGAATATAAGATAAAATATCAAAACGGTTACTCATGACATTTTTATAAATGCGTTCATTGAGCACGACTAAGAAGCGATCAGCTTTGATCCGGCGCAAAAACATCCCGTGCTTTTTTGCCCAATCGACGACCGGTTGACGGATTTGTGAATCTATCAATGCGATCTTCTGTTCCTCTTCATATTGAGTCGTTTCTTCATAATTATCGATATGAATCAATCCGAGTACGACTTGTTCATCCTCATAAGCTGATTCCAGCTGACTGATTTCTGTAATATCACGGAAAAACAGCAACTGAGCATTTTCCTTACGAACTACCTCATAAACACTGTCATTTACCTCAATGATCAAACTTTCACTGTCTCCGGTAAAGAGTTTGTTGATTTCCGGGGATAATGCTGTGATTTTTGATCCGATCAATGATATGCCTCGTTGATCAAAAATCTCACTCATCCAAGTGACATTGTAATTTTCATCATATGTCACTATTCCTACTCCACCGAGCTCCAACGCATCTTTGGCATCTTTGCCAAGAACACGTGTAATTGAGAAAATCCGGTCTCTCTGATCTTTTTCATATGTCTGAATAATCAAATAGATAAATGAAATGTTCATCAACAAGTAAATAAACAGAAGCAGATAGACATAGTTGAAAAGGAATATGAAAAAGATGAAAAGAATGATGATTTCAAACAGCAGTATGATAGCGATTTTTGATTTTAAGCGGTCAAAGCTTTCAAGCATTCTTTTTCACTCCCAACAGTTTTTGGCGGATATCGGTTACCATATCAAGAAGTCCGATAAGCAGAAGCGGAAACACAGCAATCGTCGGTATGAGTAAAAGGCTAAGTATCGCTGTAAAAATCAATGTGTGGATACGATAGCGTTTCTGTATGACAGCAAGAAGAATCAAAGCATGGATAATGATGGCAATCGACGAGAATATAAACAGTGTATAACCCACATTTTGCCAGAATTGTTCCAATTTAAGTTGTGTCACTAGCGGCCAAGCAAACAGCAATGCCATCAATATATATCCGATATATGCCGGAAACTTGAATTTGGATAGCGGTGAAGATGGTGGGGTCGTTATTCGAGCTACACGGCTCAGCAATATGCGTGCAAAGATGTGAAGTAAATAGGCTTCCAGAATTGCTCCGAAGAAGATGGTCATGACAATGACCAGCCGGATGACGGATGACTCATTGGCAATCGGTTCGACATCCATTGTACGTAAAAACTCGGTTACGATTTTTATTTCATCACCCATATCATAACCGAAAAACGACGCAAATAAAACCATGGATAGAAAATAGATAATGGTTGTAAGCAAAGTTGTGAATAAAAACTGGGTCCTGTTGTCAAATCTCTTGTTAACTCCAAACCCATAAAACAAGCCGACCAACCCGTACATCGCCGCGAATATCAGTGACGGAAGTGTAGACATCATCACAGCAATGATCACAACGCTGATATATGGCAGCCAACCGGCTTTGAATCCGTATCGTGCCGTATATATAATGATGGGCAACGGGATGATCCAGGCAAAGTAAACATTAAGTTGTCCGGCAAATTGTCGATCGATAAGCAGAAAAACACTGATCAGTGCGATCATTGCGGCTCCTTCAGTAATTTTACGGACTTCTTTTCGCATGATTTGCTCCTTATTACAAAAAACCTCCACCGACTGGCGATGGAGGTAAACGTTCTAGTCGGCTACGTACGGCAGTAATGCCATTTGACGAGCGCGCTTAATTGCGGTGGCAAGCATCCGTTGATATTTTGCACGTGTGCCTGTTACGCGTCTGGGAATGATTTTCCCATTGGCCGAAATAAATCTTTTCAGTAATTCAATATCCTTATAGTCAATCGTAGTGACATTGTTTTTTGTGAAGTAACAGACTTTCTTTCGGGTTGTGCGTTGTTTTTTGAAAGCCATGGGCTGTCTCCTTTCTTAGAACGGCAAGTCGTCGCTTGAAATATCAAGAGTCGGACCTGTCGAAAAATCATCTTCGCTAAAGTTATTATTATCCGGCTGATAACCGGCTGTGCTATCAAATGAATTTGAAGCGGGTCTTTGAGTAGAACCGGAACGCGATTCGAGCAATTGAACATTTTCTGAAACAACTTCGGTAACATAGACTTTTCTACCGGTGCTGTCATCATAGCTCCTGCTTGAAATACGTCCTTCGACGGATACCATGGCTCCTTTTTTTGCATATTGGCCTAAAAACTCGGCGGTTTTTTCCCATGCTACACAATTAATGAAATCGGCTTGTTCTTGTTGTCCGAACCGGCGGTTTACGGCCACCGTGAAACTGACGACAGATTTACCGGTTTGTGTTCTTTTTAATTCGGGATCTTTGGTCAAACGACCAACCAATACGACACGATTTACCATGTTATTCTCCTTACTCTTCTTCTTTGTTGATGATTAAGTAGCGAACGATGTTGCCGTTGATTCGATTAAGACGATCCAACTCCTTAACACCTGCTTGATCAGCTTCGAAATTTCCCACGACATAATAACCTTTAGTCATGTGGTTGATCTCGTATGCAAACTCACGCATGCCCCACTCTGTTACTTCCCCGACGACTCCACCATTGTTTGTGATGATTTCATTCATGTTAGCAATAAGAGCTTGGCGTGCGGCATCATCTAGTGATGCGTTTACAATGAACATGATCTCATACTTGCGCATTGTGACACCTCCTTGTGGTCTATTGGCCTTTTCAGGCAAGGAGCGAATATTTTCATATCCACCCGTATCGTACATTATAACAGAACAAATCAACCATGTAAACCAAAAAAAAGCACCTTTGGTGCCCCTTAAGTGCTATCTTACATCGTCCGGAGTCGTGATTTTAATATTTGCATATGAGCCTTCAATGACCCGGATACGAGTATCAGAACATAGCTCAGCAATTTGTGCATCATCGGTAGCATTTAAACCAATATCGTACGCTTTGTTATAACATTGTAAGATCAGTGAAGTCTTAAAAGCTTGAGGTGTTTGGGCAAGCATATGATCATCCCGGTCGACAGTCGAAGAAATATAATCTCCGTCCATCTTCTTGATTGTATCCTTAGGTTTAACTGCCAGTATCGCGGCATCTTCCTGTTCCATCGCATTCAGCAAGCGATTGACACAGTCCATCGGTAACCACGGTCGAGCTCCGTCGTGAATCAACACGACATCTTCGGTTACGGCCATCAATCCATTAAAAACACTGTCCTGACGCGTATCTCCACCGTTGACCGAAACGATTTTTCCGGATTCGTTTTGTCTGACGATGCGTGGCATGTCAGCCCGGTTGGTCACGATGACGACTTGTTTGCATCGAGGATCATTTAAAAATAGTTGGAGGGTTTGCTCCAAGACTGTTTTACCCTCTTTAAGCGGATAAAACATCTTGTTATACCCCAATCCCATGCGCGTCCCTTTACCGGCCGCGACAATCAGTGCTGAATAGTTCATAAGCCACCTCTTAATCTTTTACCTATTTTAACACTTTTTCATTATATTTTCATTGATTTTATTTTCGATATTTGGTTGTAATCATTTTCGAATGCTCTTATAATGAAAGTGTTGAATAGGTGTTTAACCGACTTAATAGGGAATCCGGCTAACCGGAGCTGCCCCAGCAACTGTCGATACCGACGACAAAAACAAACCACTGTGCAAACGGGAAGGGTTTTTGAAGGATGACGTATCAGCCAGTAGACCTGCCTAATTCAAAAAATTTCTGTTTTATCTTCTGGGTGAAAGATAAAAAGGCAACAAACTTGTCTTTTTTCGCACATCCTCGGGTGTGTTTTTTTATGGGAGGAACAATGAAGAAGAATTTTACACGTATTATTGTAGCTGTGGTAGCAGCAACCCTGCTTTATGTCGGTGTTTCCTATTTGACGAAGCCACCGGTTGAACAAGGCAGTAAAGAAGTGACCCTCATCATGAATACAAAGCTTGAGGGCAAAGTTGAGGAAGTTTTCAAAAAAACATTCAAGACTGACTCCGAAATGCTGGGTGACTTGTTGGAAGAAGGTGTGGTCCGTGCCTATTTTACAATTGAATTGTCTGGAAACAAGGCAGATGCTTACGGACGTTTTATCGTAGCAATCAACAAATTCAAGACCGAAGATATGAGCAAGGGACCTTGGTGGACCTATGATTCCAAAACGAACCAAACATGCGTATCCGCAGGATACTGTTCTGGTATTGATGCGACCCCTGTTTACGACCAAGACGTCTTCGAATTCACGTTTACTGACAGTTTCGAATAATGAAACCTGTGGTACGCTTAGTCGTCATCTCTTTACTAAGCGCATTGTTATTGGTCGTACAAGTCGCATTGGCCATAGTCCCCAACGTTGAATTAGTATCTTTGCTTATCCTCATTTATACACTGTTGCTGCCATTGCCTACAGCCTTGGGTATCGTCAGTATTTTTGTGACCCTCGAATTCATAATCTGGGGTTTTGGGGATTGGGTCATTGGGTATTATTGGATCTGGCCTCTGTGGGTTTTGCTTGTATATTTTACAAAATGGATCAATAAAGACGACCCTCATCGCTGGGCATTGCTTGGTGCATTCTGGGGAATTTTGTTTGGAATTTTGTTTTCACTGCACCACGGAATCCTTTACGGCATGACTTACAGTTATGCCTATTGGATCAGGGGCATTTCTTTTGACATTATACACGCAATATCGAATTATATTCTTATATTGCTTAGTTATCGTGTTATATTTAATATACTAAAGAAACTGCTTGAAAGGCTAGGTGTAACGTATGAAAGTAACCACAAAAACCGGTGACCAAGGTCAAACCGGCGTTTTTAATCAACGGGTTGAAAAGGACAGTCTTGTCATCGACCTATTAGGCCATCTTGATGAAGTCATGGCACAAATGATTGATGCATATGCCCAATTTCCGGAAGCTAACCCCGAGTTGAAAGATCGGGTCGATGAACTGATTCTGATTGCTTCAATCGTCGCAGGATTTAAAAAAGAAGAAGATTTCAGCGAAGAACGGGTCGCACATCTGGAAGAAATGATTCGATTACATAATGAGAAGTGTTATGGATTTGTCTATCCTTTTGATAATCCAATGAAGGCAAAGTTGAATATTTTGCGAACTGTCGTACGCCGTTGCGAACGGGTGATGGTAAGGGCATTCAAAGAAAACACTGATTTTCCACTTATCCGTGTGTATATGAACCGTCTTTCAGACTATGTATTCATCTTAATCAATCGATAAGGCTTGGACGATTATTTTCAGAAGTTTCATGAGTTGTGTGCACTTAATTTATGTTAGAATAGAGAGTATCTTAGGTAAGAGGAGGAATATGTATGAAGTATCGTGAAGAAACCATCTCGAAAATCAACAACGATATCCGCAATCATTTTCCCCATCTTTTCCCTATCGAAGAGAGTTTTCATGTTACGCATTCCGGCGTTTCCAGGTTGGTTATGTTGGATCGCTATGCGCAAAAGGACCGCAGTTTAAAGACCTTGGGGGTTAATGATATCGTAGTTACGATCGTTAAAGATGATCCCAAGTTCCCGGCTCGCGGAATCGGTTTGGTTAAAGAAATCGACGCACAACAGGAAACAGCCCTTATCGAACTGGAAGAAGAATGGCGGTCATCGTGCGAAAATGAATTAGAAGCGGAAACCGGTTTAATACGTCGTCACTTTAAAAAAATCGACAAACCAATGGAAATCTACTATGAACAGATCGCCAAGCGTGTAGGTCGAGCCTTAGCATCCACAGAAAACAATGAGGAAACTCGTAATAAATATGGTGAGCTTTTTTATCATCAGCTAAAAGACTTAAATGTCGTTCCGGCTGGTCGTGTTCTTTATGGGGCCGGTAGCGGAACGCAAGTAACTTACTTTAACTGTTTTGTCATGCCTTTTGTCCGCGATTCCCGTGGCGGTATAGCTGATCATCGCAAAGAAGTCATGGAAATCATGTCGCGCGGTGGTGGTGTAGGAACCAACGGTTCGACATTGCGTCCGAAAGCCGCACCGGCCAAAGGTGTCGGAGGTAAATCTTCCGGTGCTGTCAGCTGGTTGAATGACATTGCTAATCTTACACATTTGGTCGAGCAAGGCGGTTCACGCCGCGGTGCTCAGATGATCATGTTGGCAGACTGGCATCCGGACATCATTGAATTCATTATTTCAAAAATGCAAAATCCCCGGGTTTTAAAGTGGCTGACCGAAAATTCAAATGATGAAGTCATCCGCGAAGAAGCTCATAAAAAACTGAAATTTTATCCGCTGAACCGTACGGAAAAGGAAATGTATGAGGCGTTGATTGAAAACAAGTCAACTCCTGAACATATCATAGATCACGCCCGCGAGAAACTGCTTGATGGTGGTAAGTTGGAAGTGGTATCTCCGGAATTTTTATCCGGTGCCAATATATCTGTTACCTTAACCAGCGATTTTATGCAGGCCGTTGCTGATGATGCAGATTACCAATTGCGATTCCCGGATTTGGAAGTTTACACCAAAGAGCAGAAATATGATTATGATGAGAAGTGGCATGTCATTGGTGATGTTCGCGAATGGGAAGCCATGGGTTATCCAATCAAAGTGTATCGCACCGTCAAGGCTCGTGATATTTGGGATTTGATTAGTTTCTGTTCAACATATTCTGCTGAGCCAGGCATTTTCTTTATTGATAATGCCAATGATAAAACTAACGCGAAAGCTTACGGCCAAAAAGTCGTTGCGACCAATCCGTGTGGTGAACAGCCGTTGGCACCTTATTCCGTTTGTAACCTGGCTGCCGTCAACTTGGCAAACTTCGTTGATCGCGTGACCGGTGAAATATTATATGAAAAACTCCGCGAGAGCGTGGCTCTGACTGTCCGTATGCAGGATAACGTCATCGATGATACTCCGTACTTCTTAGAAGCCAACCGTGTTCAGGCGTTGGGCGAGCGTCGAGTCGGTTTGGGTGTCATGGGACTTCATGACTTGCTGATTTGGGCAAGGAAGCGATATGGTTCCCCAGATGCGATCGAGACCATCGATCGTCTGTTCAGGGAAATTGCAGTGACCGCTTATGGTACTTCGATTTTATTGGCAAAAGAAAAAGGAAGTTTCCCGTTTTTGTCAGATCGAAACAGATTTATCGAGACCGGATACATGAAAGATATGCCTGAAGAAATCCGACAAGGTGTATTGCAACACGGTATCCGCAATTCTCACTTGTTAACGATCGCACCGACAGGTTCGACCGGTACGATGGTCGGTGTTTCCACCGGCTTAGAACCTTACTTCTCTTTCTCTTACTTCCGTTCCGGACGTTTGGGTAAGTTTATTGAAGTAAATGCTTCCATCGTCGAAGAATTTATTGCAATCAATCCTCAGTATACCCGTGCAACATTGCCGGACTACTTCGTCAGTGCAATGGAATTGTCTCCGGAAGAGCATGCAGATTCTCAGTGCGCCATTCAACGTTGGATTGATTCCTCGATTTCCAAAACAGTCAATGCACCGCGTGGTTATAGTGTCCGACAGGTCCAACAGATTTACGAACGCTTATACAAGCATGGGGCTAAAGGCGGTACCGTTTATGTCGATGGATCGCGTGACAGTCAAGTATTGTCGCTGACCAATGATGAAGACAACTCTTGGGCACAAATGGATATCGTTCGTGACTTTGGGGTCAATGTTAAGGAAAAGCAGGAGGAAAGCAAGAAGACTGATCTTCGTGCTGACCGCCAGGACCGCAACATCGGTAATGAAGTCGGTGATATATGTCCGATATGTCTGGAAGGCGTCGTCGAGGATATCGGCGGATGCAATACCTGCACCAACTGTAATGCTCAGTTGAAGTGCGGATTATAAGAATCTCAATAAACCCTCTGTAAATTTAGCAGAGGGTTTTCTTATGTTGTAACAAAAGTATCTGAGTAGATATCTGCTTTTATTGACGATATACTGAAAATAACGAACAAGATTTTATTTAATCCCGTTGAAAGGAGTGTTTATGAAAACAAGAAAATTCCTGCTTTTCGCAGTCCTGTTATCATTTATGGCTACCTCTTGTGTTCCGATGTTTCAAGATCCCATCGATGAAGATCCGGTAGAAAATCCAAAGTATCCCGAGATTGTATTTTATGCTCCGGTAGAAAAAAATCCACCAAACACAAATTTTCTACCTGCTTTTGAAGGTCAGACGCGGATTCACGGTATAAGAACCACGACCAATTATTCATCGACGATTATTACCAACCAATTGACCCAACCTTGGGGAATCGATGTATTACCCAATGGTGATCTTGCCATAACAGAGAAGTCAGGAAGTTTGAGAATTGTTAAGCCTGATGGAACCGTTGGACCGGCCATCAAAGGATTTCCGGCAATCAATGCTAATGGGCAAGGCGGGTTATTGGATATAGCCGTCAGCCCGAACTTTGAAACAGATCGGATGCTCTACTTCACCCTATCTCTTCGATCGTCTTTAGGCTCCGTGACTGCGGTCGGTAAAGCCCGATTATCAGAAGATCAATCTGCACTTAGTAATTTTGTAGTTATCTATGAGGCTACACCCTACTTTAATGGCACCGGACATTACGGAAGCAGGATCGTATTTGATAAAGAGGGTTACTTGTTTGTGTCTACTGGAGATAGACAGAGTTTACAAACACGAAACAATGCCCAAACATTGGATAACGGTCATGGCAAAGTGCTGAGAATAACAACTGAAGGGCAACCTGCTCCTTCAAACCCCTTTATTAATCAAGCAGGTGCACATCCGGCCATTTATTCCTACGGGCATCGAAATGTTCAAGGTTTGGCCATTCACCCAATCACCGGTGAGTTGTGGGCTAGTGAGATGGGTCCACAAGGCGGAGACGAGCTTAATCTTATCGAACCCGCAAAGAACTATGGCTGGCCGGTAATCGGCTATGGCGAGGAGTATAATGGCCAACCTGTCGGTGAAGGATTAACTCAAAAAGAAGGAATGGAACAACCGGTGTATTACTGGGATCCTGTCATTGCTCCTGCCGGAATGACCTTTTATACATCGAATGTAATTCCGGAATGGGAAAACAATGTCTTTATCGGCGGTTTACGCAGCCGTCACATCATTCGATTGATGATTAAAGATCAAAGAGTCATCGGTGAAGAACGGCTTCTTGAAAATGAGGGCCAACGTTTCAGAGATTTGGCTATGGGAAACAATGGCGAATTATATGCCATAACGGATGAAGGAAGATTGTACAGAATCGGGAAATAAAACTACACGCAAGTGTAGTTTTTTATGTCAGTTATTCTTCATCTTTTGGAAGCGCCAATAGTTTAGAGCAATGAAGATAAATGTAGAAATAATCAGGTAAGCGACCATGATCGTCGGTGTCAACAGCGTATCTCCGATATATAAATCTATTCCCTGAAATTTCATATAGTTTGATATCACCGCTTCCGGAGCACCGGCAAATACTTGTTGCATGGAAGTTTCCATAAATACCTGTCGAAGCAGAGATGCACCTTGCGAAACCGGCATCAGATTGGATACGATTTGAACGCTCTTAGGTAAAACACCCATAGGGATATATGCTCCGGTCACAAAACCGATCAACGTTCCCACAACCGTCGCAAAGGTAGACATGACGGAGGGGTTTTCGATAAAAGATACCACAAAGAGCACCATAAACGTCGAAGATATGATACAAAGCAACAGGTAGAATGAGAGTCTTAACCATTGATCCAGTGTGAACCAATCACCTCCCGAAAACAGGATATACACTTGAGATATGATAACAATCGTGATCGATATCATCAGTACGATCAGAAAGGTAGATGTGATATAGGATAAGAATAATTGATAGCGTTTGATGGGCGCTACCATAAAATCATAAAATACTTTACGATTTTTATCCAATACCATACGACCCAACGCTCCGATAGAGAGTGTGACAGTGGACACAGCTAGAAGTCCGGCCATGACCCAGGCATTGACCATCGGTTTGATACCTTCGACGGATTGTCCGATGGAATATTCGATATTACGTACTTGTTGATCGGATAAAAACAGTAAATACAATCCTAGAATAATAAGGACGGACAAAAACGAAAAGAATACTTCCGAACGGTTACGGAAAAACTGTAACAGATTGCGTTTGGTCAGTTGAACTAAGGCTTTCATGACTGGTCCTCCCGAATATTCTTACCGGTCAAGGTAATAAAAACGGTATCCATATTGCCTTCAAGCACTTCAAAGGAGTCGATAAGCGAGCGAAGTGAATCCAGTACACGCAGAGATTCATTTGAGTTTTGCGTATAGACTTTAATGACATCATTGCTTATCTTGTGTGGAAAACTCATTTCAACAACCTTCATTTTCACTTGTTCCATATTTGTCGGAAGGATCCGTACCACATTGGACGTATATTTTCTTTTTAACTGACTTGGAGTATCACATACAATCAACTTCCCTTGATCAATGATGGCCACCCGGTCAGCACGTTCCGCCTCTTCCATGTAGTGAGTCGTTAGAAAAATCGTGGTTTGATCGTTCTTTCGGATGTTATTGATGACATCCCACACCCGCTTACGGGTTTGGGGGTCAAGTCCGGTCGTCGGTTCATCAAGAAATAAAAGTTTTGGAGAGTGTATCAGTGCCCGGGCAATATCCGCGCGCCGACGTTGACCCCCGGAACACAGCCCGTAAGGTTTATCAGCGATTTCGTTTAAACCAATCAACGCATCAAGTTCTTCATATTTTTTATTGAAATCCGTCGAACTTAAGCCATAGAACCCGGCACGAATCCGCATGTTCTCCTTAACGGTTAGCAAATCATCAAGAAAAGAGTACTGAAATACAACTCCGATACTCTTGCGAATTTCGTCATCCTGCTTTCCCATAACAAACCCATTGACAATGATTTCGCCTTCGGTGGGTTGCAACAGGGTCGTACACATGTTGATGGTGGTCGATTTACCTGCGCCATTAGGGCCAAGAAACGCAAAGAATTCTCCCTTTTCCACACTTAAGCTAAGTTGATCGACAGCCTTTAAACTACCAAAATGTTTTGACAAATTTTTAACTTCAAGAATCATAAAATCACCCCTTCATTAAAATTATACTTGTTCGTTTTTACTTTCACAATAAAAAACTCCCCCCCGGGAGTTGATTTTGATTTAGATTTTTGTATATGAGTATTGATGTGACTAGATATCCATCTTTAAAGCATCCACAATATTATCGCTCCGAATTCTTGCTACTGAATATGACATGGTTATGAATACGAGAGTAAAGATAAGTAATGTCACAAAAACAAAGCTTCCATAGGGAATCTGTACATCCACAATAAATCCATCAGACATCGTTTGATTGATCAACGCAATGATAAGTAATGATATAGGAAATCCAAACATTAACGAACTCAATCCGTAGAACACACTTTCAAAGCGCACCATTTTGTCAAAGCTCTGGGGTGTCATTCCTACCGATCGCAACATAGCAAACTCTTTTCTGCGCAGCTGTACGTTTGTGGTTATCGTATTGATGATGTTCATTACACTAATTAGTGAGATAAGGATGATGAAACCATAGACAAAGACTTCCATCACCAAAATAGTGTTTGATATGTTTCGATACTCGGATTTCATATTATTTATAAAAAAACGAACTCCATCAGATTCATTAAGATACTCTCTGATTTCTACTTCATGCAACTGATCATTCTTAGATTCCATGTATATATCATAGCGAAGGATTTCGTTGTCCATCAAAGATGCAACTGACTCTTGATTGGTTATAAGAACGACTCTAAAAAACATACTGGCGGAGTATCCCATAGGTGCCTTGTCGGTAAAAGATACAATATTTAGCTTCGTGTTCTTTGTGATTTCACCACTTTCAGAATGCGTAAGTTCAACATTAACTGTGAAGGGATTTTCATCCAAGACTTTGCCTGTATAGCGCTTGTTATTATAACTGTCCTTAGCTATATTTAGTGCTATAACATTATTAGAGTCTTTGGTAAACATGGATGGATTCCCATTAATCTGCTCTAGAAAACTATTAAAGGAAATGTCGTCTATTACGATTATAGGAAGTTGTAGTGATTTAGCAAGAAATCCTTCATTGTATAACTGTTGAGTTATCGGTGCAATTGGTAATTCCTCATAGTATGAACGGGCAGAAATGATGCGAGAGGACTGAAACTTATTAACATAATCAGAATTTCTTAGTCTGTCGATACGAGTTGTGGCCGATTCGGCAGTACTATCCAGTAATTGCACGTACAAATCGTAGTTGGTATTTTCATACTCCACCTTCGCAAGACCGAAAAGCGAACTCATAAAGTAACTAACGGATATAAATAGCACAATACTGACTGTCAAAGAAATGACTGTTGATCTGAATCTCTTTTTGCTTCTCTTCAAATTCTTTAAAGCCAGATCACCCTCGAGTCCGAATATCCAACGAATCCAACGTGGTGTTTTGATTGATCTTGCGCTGATTTTTATATCTTTTCGCTGCATGAGAGAGTCCATAATACTGATATGTGATGCTCGCAAAGCCGGAATCCAAACAGAGAGAGCAATTGTAATGATGGAAATACCTGTTGCAGCGAAGATGAGCTGCCACCACACTACTAACTTTAAGGTCGCTGAGGTTGTAACAAAGGATCTAAATAAGGGCTCAACAAAGGTTAGTGTCAATGAAATCCCGATAATCCCGAATAATATCCCGACTGGGATGGCAAACATTGAGAGATAGAATGCTTCCAGAAAAACATTTGACCGCTTCTGTGCCTTTGTCGCTCCGAGACTGGAAAGCATCCCTAATTGTCGTGTCCGTTGAGATAATGATATCGAAAATGAATTGTAGATTAATGCAATCGATGCAACCATAACAATCATCACAATAATAGCTATCAATCCAGCCAACGCTGTAGAGATTTCTTGATTATCAATCATCCCGTAATACCGCAATAATGAACTATTTACAGTCATACTCATATTTTCAGAGTTTTTATATACTTCTTTCATTTCTATCAAAGTACTTTGACGCAAGGGAGTGAGTTTGATAGAAACTATAGGATCATAATGTGCAGCTAGTGATGAATCATAAAAAGTGTAAGCATTAATCGCCGGTATATAGGTTTTTGAACTGTCCTCAATGATACCAACAAGTGTGAATCGATAATCAACCGCTTGTTCAAGAATTTCAACGGTTTCTGTGATAGTACCATCACTTGCGATGTCTTGCGTTCTCATGTATCCAAACTCCGCCGGAACTACTTCTCCATTAAGTGTTCTCAATGATAAATTCAAAGTGATTTGATCACCAATTTTATACGCTTTCGCCTGCTCTTCGGTCATCACGATCTCACCTTTAGCAAGTGGAAATCTTCCTTTTATTACCCGAATGTATTGTTGTATAAATCCTGGCGAATCTAAAGCAGTCACTTGCAGATATGGTTTGCTTGACTGATCTGGATCATTAACTTGAACAAACCCTAAGACCTGTTGCCATGATGCCGTATCAACAAAAGGCTGATCGACCTTCATCTTCAGTTCGTTTTGATCAGGATGTTGCAAACGAACATGCCAATCACCATTTCCAATCTTCTCATTTTCAATAATGTACGATAAAAAACTGGATGTTAATGTTGCGATAGCACTCAACATTGCGACCGAGATAATAATTCCGATGGCTGTCACAAGGGTCCATCGGCGATTATTCTTCATGCTTGCTAAAGTGAATTTCTTGATGATGTTCATATTTTTCTAACCTCATCTGAAATAATTTTTCCATCCTCTAGTGATATTATTCTATCTGCATTCTGAGCAATGGTTGCATCGTGGGTAATGATTAAAACAGTCTGCTTATATTTACGATTTAACAGTCTGAAAAGGCTGATGATTTCCGAACTGTTTTGCCTGTCAAGATTCCCGGTTGGCTCATCCGCCAATACCAGAGCCGGCTGATTAATTAAAGCACGGGCTATTGATACACGCTGTTGTTGACCACCGGAAAGCTGATTAGGCAAGTGTAACAATCGATTTGAAATGGCCAGTGTTGCCACTAAATCATCGAAATGTTGTTGTGACGGCCGTTGTCGATCGAGAAGTGCTGGTAACATAATATTCTCCTGAACGTCCAAAATCGGAATCAGGTTATAAAACTGATAGATTAATCCTAAGTGCCTCCTTCTGAAAATAGCCAACTTTGACTCATTTAATGCATAAATATCGGTTTGATCCACAAAGACTTTTCCCGATGTCGGTCGGTCAACCCCACCAAGAATATGTAATAGCGTGGACTTTCCGGATCCGGAAGGTCCGACTATTGCAACAAATTCCCCTTGTTTTACACTAAATGAGACATCATTGAGGGCAATGACTTGTGCTTCTTTAGCACCATATATCTTTGAACAATTTTCAACTCTTAGAATTTCCATAAGTAATCTCCTCTTCACTTAAATTCTAACTATATAAAATGACGATTCGATGACTTATTAAGTGACTGAATCGTCATTTTCTGACTGAAAAGGTAGTGTAATGGTAAATGTCGTGTGGTTCTTCGCGCTTGTAACATCAATAAAGCCATTTTGTTGTTCAATGATTTGCTTTGACAAGGATAACCCGATCCCAACAGAATCGTAAAACGCATCTTTACTCTTATAAAATCTCGTGAATATCTTATGCAGATCCTCTGGAGCAATTGTGTTGCCGACATTTGTGATTTGTATCTGATAACCCAGCGAACCTTTCTTGATGACAAAGTTAATCAGAGTGTTCGGTTGGCTGTGTTCGATTGCATTCTTAAGAATGTTGTTTATTGCTTCTTGAGTCCAGTTTTTATCACAATATATCTTGTCTGTCAGAATCTCCGTGTTGATACTTGTCGATTGAATGTCCATCAGAATATCCAATGAACTTTGCGATTCTAGCGCTAACTGGCTGGCATTTACCCACTCTTTGGTAAATTTAACCGTCTCCGATTCTAGTCTTGACATCTTAAGCAGTGAGTTGATCAAGCTTTTCATACGGTGAAGTTGTTGTAAGGACTGAGACATGAACAACTCTCGCTTATGCTCATCCAGTAATGGATCTCTCATCAAATCAAACATCATATAAAGTGAAGTCAGCGGGGTTTTCAGCTGATGGGATATGTCCGCAAGTGATTTAGACAATGATTCCTTATCTTGCTGTAATTGCTGATTCTGTTGGCGAATCGATACTGTAAGTTTATAAAGTTCACTTTGAAGAATTGAAAGTTCTCCTTCTAAAAGATCTTCAAATGATAGTTTTGCTTTCCCAAGACTCAACTCTCTTAAGTATTGATTGAGCTTCTCCAATTTTTTATATCTTAAAAAGGATAATAAAGTAAAAAGGATTCCTACAAGAAGCGAATATATCAAAAAAATGTATATGGCAAGGTCATCCGAGACAATCAAGGCAAAAATTGATAAAACAGTCAGTGTAAGCCAACCGAATAGGAAAACTCTAATTTCGCCATTTCTTAAGATTTTCATACAATCTTATATCCCAAACCACGTACAGTAAAGATGATCTTCGGTACCAATGGATCATCCTCGATTTTCTCACGTAAACGCTTGATATATACCGTCAATGTATTGTCATTTACAAAACTACCGCCAATGTCCCAAATGCTTTCCAAAAGCTGATTTCGATCAAGCATCTGTCCTCGATGTGATGCCAGAATTACCAAAAGCCGATATTCCAGCGCACTGAGAAATACTTCTTTCCCTGCTTTTGTGACACGAGCAGCTTTGGTATCAATCACTATGTCTTCAATATAAATTAAAGATTCTTCTTTCGGTTGATTCCGATTAATTACATTTTTGACCCTTAAAAGTAACTCTTTTAAGCGAAAAGGTTTCAATACATAGTCATCCGCTCCGAGTTGAAGCCCCATCACGATATTCACCTCATCATCAGCTGCACTTAAAAAGATAACCGGCGAGTTAGTTGCGGACTTAATTCTTCTACAAAGATCATATCCTGTACCATCGGGTAAAGATACATCCAATATCGCCAAATCAAAGACATTCTTGTCTATGAACTCTTGCGCTTGCTTCACAGAATTGGCTACCTCTACCAGGTAGTTTTCCTGTTGCAAAGAAAACTGCAATCCTAAGGCAATCGTCGCATCATCCTCTACAATCAGAATCTTTTTCATGTCGACCTCCACTCAATTCAGAATTCGTAAATTCATTATAACAGTTATATCCTTATTTTAGACTATAGTCCAAACAAAAACTCCCTTTCGGGAGTAGGTTTTTTACTGAGAGCGATGACGCATGTGAGGGAACAGAATGACTTCACGAATGGTTTCGGAATTTGTCAGCAACATGACGAAGCGGTCGATTCCAAACCCTAATCCACCGGTTGGAGGCATGCCATATTCCAACGCCTCAACAAAGTCGATATCCATTTCATTGGCTTCCTGATTGCCCAAATCTTTCTCTTTGAGTTGTTCCTCAAAGCGTAGGCGCTGATCGATCGGATCATTGAGTTCACTGAAAGCATTGGCATATTCGCGTCCGTCAATAAACAATTCAAAACGATCGGTAAAGCGTGGATCTTTTTCGTTCTTCTTAGCCAAGGGTGAAATCTCGATCGGATGTCCGTAGACAAACGTCGGTTGAACCATTTTCTCCTCCGCAAAAGCTTCAAAGAATAAGTTGACGATATGACCGAAGCTGTGTTGATGTTTCAATACTTCGACATTGTGAGCTTTGGCAAGGGCGAGGGCTTCATCCAGACTGGTTACAGCGTAGAAGTCAACACCGGTTGCTTCTTTGATGGCATCAACCATGTGAATGCGACGGTAAGGACCTTTGAGTGAGATTTCCTTTTCTCCCCATTGGATAGCTGTAGTCTTCAGCGTCTGCATCGCCACAAACTCGACCAGCCCTTCTATCGTATCCATCATGCCTTCCATATCGGAATAAGCCACATAAGCTTCGACTGTAGTAAATTCCGGATTATGTTTCGGACTCATGCCTTCATTACGGAACAGACGTCCGATTTCATATACACCTTCAAGACCCCCGACGATCAACCGCTTCAATGGCAGTTCGGTGGCGATACGAAGGTAAAAGTCCATATCCAAGGTATTGTGATGGGTAACAAACGGACGAGCCGCTGCACCTCCAAGAATCGGTGTCAGCACCGGAGTTTCAACTTCAATCAATCCCTGACCATCAAAATAGTTCTGAATCGCACGGATAATCCGCGGACGCAAAATCGCAATTTCTCTGGCTTTTTCATTGGTAATCAAGTCGACATAACGACGACGATAACGCTCTTCGACATCCGTCAAACCATGAAATTTATCCGGCAACGGACGAAGAGCTTTGGTTAAGTGAGTAATGGTTTCGGCTTTTACGGAAAGTTCTCCGTGATTGGTACGGAAAACATCACCTTCAATGCCGACCATATCGCCCAAATCCGCATCCATGAAATATTCAAACCAAAAATCACCGACGGTATCTTTGCGTACATAAACCTGAATTTGTCCGTCACGGTCAAGAATATGCATAAATCCCGCTTTGCCCATCAGACGTTTGGTCATGATGCGTCCGGCGATTTTCACCCGGACATCGGTCATTTCATGGATTTCTTCTTTACTGAAAGCATCGAATTTCTCGATGATTTCCTTGCTGTGATGAGTTTGTTGGTAGGCAGTGCCAAAAGGATCGATCCCCTTGTTACGCAATTCCTCCATTTTCTGGCGTCGAATGATTTCTTGTTCGCTTAATCCGTTGCTCATGTCTTTACTCACTTTCTAAATCAAGTCTTCGATTTCTTTTTGATAATTCTCTATAATATTAACAAATTGTTGATAGGTCGTCATCTGTGAAAACAGATTTTTAACTTTATGACTGCTTGGCATACCCGCAACATACCAACTTGCATGACTTCGCATCTCCCGCATAGCGACATCTTCGCCTTTTAAAGCAACTAACCGCTTTGCATGTGTCAATGCCCATGCGAACCGTTCGTTACGTGCAAATACATAATCCGCATTGCCGTTTTCAATGGCAACCAAGATTTCTTTGATCAGCCACGGATTACCCAATACCCCGCGAGCCAACATGATGGCATCGCAACCGGTATATTTTAACATATCCAAAGCATCTTGTGCGCGGAAAATATTGCCATTGCCAATGACGGGAATCGATACACTGTCCTTGACCAGTTTAATCAAATCAAGATCGATATCTCCTTGATACATTTGTGATCGCGTGCGTCCGTGAACCGCAATGGCGCTGGCACCTGCCTTCTCAAGACCGATGGCCAACTCTTTTGCGACGATACTGTGTTTATCCCATCCGGTACGAATTTTGACTGTGACCGGTTTTTTAACGGCTTTAACGACCTCTTCACAAATCCGAATCGCATGATCCGGAGTTTTTAACAAAGATGCTCCGCCATTTCCTTTAACGACTTTGGATACCGGACATCCCATGTTGATATCGATAATATCGCAATCGGTTTTCTGATCCAAAAATACAGCTCCGGCGACCATGGTATCGATATCTTCACCAAAAATCTGTAAAGACAGAGGATGCTCGTTGGGATCGACTTCACACATACGAATCGTCTTTTCGTTTCCGTAAAACAATGCTTTATCTGACACCATTTCCGTATAAATCAAACCAGCCCCAAACTCCTTTGCGACAGAGCGAAAAGCCAGATTACTGACTCCGGCCATCGGTCCAACGACAACTTTATTTTGTATGATGATGTCACGAATGCGCCACATGATCCAAACCTTTCAGAGATAAAATATCTCTTAACTCATCTTCTGAAAATGCATAGGTCGTGTTACAGAAGTG
>PHAF01000012.1 GCA_002841605.1 Firmicutes bacterium HGW-Firmicutes-10
TCAGTAGGTCGGGGGTTCGATTCCCCCCGCTAGCTCCAGTAAAAAATAATATTTAGTTAAAAGAATGGCTTTAATTAGCGGTTCTTTTTTTATTTTTTGTTTTATCTTTCCACTTAAAAGTATGACCGACTGTGAAAAATCGAAAAATTCTGGCTATTTCTGGCTATTTTACCCCTATTATTTGTCGTACTATTTTCACGTTGAATTATTCCATTTGGCAGTTTCTGTATATCGATATTCCGTTCGTGAAATCCCCCACCCAATCTCCTGAAATAGAGCTAGCTGATCCGTTATACGGAGCCACTGCTCCGAAAGAGGGAGCCAGTGCCTAAATGGCTCCCATATTGCTTGAATTATTTTATGCTACGCTTTCTTCGTCGCATCGAAACATCGCCATCAATGATCATCGTGTAAGCCGATGGTACAATACGGTCAAGGATTGAATCAGCCAGAGCCCCGCTGCCCAGGCGTTCATGCCAACGATGGTACTGATTATGATTTTTTTTGGAATCATGTTCTCGATCCAAAATAATATTAATCAGTATTGGATTACCTCAGCCCTCCCTGAAGCCCCCGAATTTGCCTATGGGTTGTTTGTTTCCGCTTCTAATTGGGGAATAAGCATCGGTACAGCAATCGGCGGATTGTTGATATCAGACTTTGGTGTTTTGGCATTAAATATATTATGTGGGTAGGCGTATTGTTTCTGACGCTTAGTTGGGTGACCATTTTCCTGGGAATCTTTCAGGATAATTCAGTTAGTCAGCCGAATGGCTCTGGGATCGGCGAGTAGTATCTTGGCCGGATCAATCGACACATTGAGGGGTGAATGTTTAAATCCTGAAAATTATTATAAAATAACTCTTTACAAATATAGTAAGGTGGCTTACTATATTGAAGAGGAGGGCAAATGATGGAAGGTTTTAATTTAAGTCTTAGAGATATACCAAAACGAGAAATTTTGAACGACTATTCTAGCAGGTTTCTGGATATCAATATATCTGCAGTTGAAAGTTGCATTGCGTTGCTAAAGACAGCCACAGATATTTCGAAAATACTTGATGGTAATTTTTCTAAGTATAGTATTTCGGAAGGGAAATTTACAATCCTGATGCTTTTGTATCGGCAGAGTGATCATCAATTAACGCCAATCTCTCTTAGTAAAATGGCTGAAGTGACTAAGGGGACAATAACTGGATTAATATCTGGTCTGGAAAATCAGGGTTTTATCGAAAAAATCCCAAACCCAAGTGACCAAAGAGGTTATTTGGTTCATCTAAGTTCAAAAGGATTGTGTTTTTTGGAGGAGATTCTGCCCGTACATTATACTTTAATTGCAAAGCTAATGACTGGACTTGAGGAAGGTCAATTGAAAGATTTAACCACTTTACTTAATTTTTTATCAAAGCATTTAAATAACCTAGAAAGGTGTGATATTTTATGATACTTATAACTGGAGCAAACGGACAAACCGGTCGTGCTATCATTAAGTCTTTATTAGCACAAGGAGAATCGATCAGGGCTTTTGTTCACAAAGCTGAACATATTGGGGAGTTAAACTCTTTGGGTGTTGAGGAAGTAGCCGTCGGGGATATGATGGACCAAAAGGCTGTCGATGATGCGTTTACCGGAATCAGGTCGGTATACCACATTTGTTCTGCTTTAAATCCCTATGAAGTTGAGATCGGACAGATAGCAATGAAAGCAGCACGTTCTGCTAAAATAGAGCATTTTGTGTACCATTCTGTGCTGCATTCGGTACTTCAGGATCTGCCACACCACCAGAAAAAACTTATGGTCGAGAAGCTGTTGGTGGAGTCAGGGATACCCTATACCATTATTCAACCCGCAGTATTAATGCAGAATATCCTAGAGTCTTGGAAACCGCTTAGTGAAGAAGGTGTTTTTCGTCAAATGTTTTTTACTACTACTGAAACCCGCATGAGTATGGTTGACTTGGAAGACTTAGCCGAGGCTGCCTCAATAACTCTCACAAAACCAGGTCATGCAGGGGCGACCTATGAACTATGTGGACCGGAAAATTTATCCTTGTCGGATATGGTCGCAGCTATGGAGCAGCATTTCGGTCGTGAGATCAAAGTTGAAACGACTCAGAATGAAATATTTGCAACACAATTAAAAGAGCATGGTGCGGGAGACTATCAAGTTGATACATTAATAAAGATGTTTCAACATTATAATGAACATGGATTTGTCGGTAATCCCAACGTTTTGACGTGGATATTGGGTCGAAAGCCAAAAGATTTTTCGTCCTTTATTCATAGGACACTGAAAAGCAAAATATAATAATGGGAGTTGTGTATGAAAAAGGTACGATTCAATATAAAGGAGAAAAGGACAGTCGAATTAGTCGCCACTGACGATGAGAATTTGCTGGATGCCGCCAGACGAGCCGGGGTGATGATCGATTCTCCCTGTAATGGAAATGCCACCTGCGGTAAATGCAAGGTGAAAATCGTCTCCGGTCGTGTTGATACCACCGAAACCCGGCATATTTCGGAAGAAGAAATGGCCCAGGAAATGGTGCTGGCCTGTAATTCGAAGATCGTTGAAGATATTGAGGTGGAAGTGCCCGACTTGGCCTCATCGTTTGTAAACGAAATGCAGATAACCGATCTTTCGAAAAACGAAAATGACAATATCAAATATGTCCGAAAAAAACTGATCAAAAACGGCATGACCAATGCCAGTCGGCTGTGGTCGGAAATCATTCAGCTGAATCTCCCGTCTGTGGAAGACAATATTGCTGATGAGGATCGCCTCAAACAGTATTTCAAACTGAATTTGGGTTATGTGGATATCACCATGAGCCTGAATGTGATGAAAAAGTTGCCGGATGCCTTCAGAGAAAACAATTTTAAAATCGAGGTGGTTTATCTCAAACGCCGGAAGGTTGCCGAAATTCTCGATGTCAAGCCGGCCAACGGCAATAAAGCCGGGCTTTACGGAATCGCTTTGGATATCGGCACGACGTCGGTTTCTGCCTGTCTGGTGGATATGGACAGCAATGAAATTCTGACTAAGGCATCGATGGGAAATGCCCAGGTGAAATACGGCGCAGATGTCATCAATCGGATCGTCTATTCGCAGAAACCCGGCGGACTGGAAAATCTCCGTCATGCCATTGTGGATGAAAGTATCAACAAGCTGATTGAAAAACTGGTTATAGGAGCCGGAATTCAGAAGGATGATATCTATGAGGTCTGTGCGGCTGCCAATACGACCATGAACCATCTGCTGTTGGGTGTGAACCCAGATTATCTGCGAAAAGAACCGTTCATTCCAGTGATCAATGAGATACCGGAAATGAAGTGCGCAGAGTTGGGCATCAACATCAACCCGGAAGGAAAAATTTACCTGGCACCATCGGTAGCCAGTTATGTCGGCGGAGACATCACGGCAGGTGTCTTTGCTGTGCCGCTCTGGATTCAGGAAGGCTTTAGCATACTGGTGGATTTGGGGACAAATGGGGAGATCGTGTTTGGCAACAAGGATTTCATGATGACCTGCGCCTGTTCTGCCGGTCCGGCTTTTGAAGGCGGGGAAATCAGCTGTGGAATCCGTGCGGTGCCCGGTGCTATAGAGGCAGTCATCATCAACGATGATGATTTGAGGCCCTTTTTCAAAACCATCGGGCAGACCAGTCCGGTCGGAATTTGTGGTTCGGGGATCATTGATTTAATCTGTGAAATGACGCGCACCGGCATCATCAACGGTAAGGGCCGGATGGATCGGAATCTGAATCATCCACGCATCCGTTTTGATGAATACGGGATCGGACAATATACTTTATATTCCAAAGAACTGGACAACGGCACCAAGGATATTTTTATTACTGAGATTGATATCGACAGCTTTATCAAGGCGAAAGGAGCGGTCTTCTCGGCGATTTATACGCTGATGGAGAGCCTTGATATGCCGATCGATGTGCTCGACAACATTTACGTTGCTGGCGGCATCGGAACCAATCTGGTCATTGAAAATGCCATTGCTCTGGGGATGCTGCCGGATATTCCGGTGGAAAAATACTACTACATCGGCAACAGTTCGATGCAGGGGTGCTATCTGGCTCTGACCCTGACGGAAGGAAAAGATAAAATCAGAGAAATTTCTCAAAACATGACGTATATGGAGTTGAGCATTCATCCAACCTATATGGATGAATTCATATCGGCCTGCTTTATTCCGCACACAAATATGAAACTGTTTCCCTCTGTCGGGAAATGAAAGGAGATAATTTTATGAACTTTTGCTGGAGTACTTTAAGAGTGAAAAACTTGGATGAATCCATTAAATTTTATACGGAGGTTATCGAGCTCGAGGTTGTAAATAGTTTTAAGACGGGAACGGTAGAAATTGCATTTTTAGGGAAAGGAGAAACAAAAATAGAACTCATTTGCATCGATGAGAGTGATGATATAAACATCGGAAATGACATTTCTTGGGGATTTGAAGTCAAGTCACTTGATAATGCCCTTGCTGTAATGAAAGAAAAGGGTATTGAAATTGACAGTGAACCGATCCAACCGAACCCTTATGTTCGATATTTCTTCGTGAAGGATCCAAACGGGATGAGCATACAGTTGGTAGAGAATATTGCATAGAACACTTGGCGATTTCTCGGCAATTCAAATGTTTTAAAGTGGAGATTTAGATGATAGACAAATAATTTGGCAGCTTTAATTTTTAGAACTATGGAGGGAAGCAGTGAATATATCCATTTTTTATGCTACCAAAACGGGAAACTCAAGGAAAATAGCAGAGGCTATAGGTGAAAGACTTAAAGTAAGACCACTGGATATTATGGAAAGCCCTTCACCGAATGGAACCAGTATCCTTGTTATTGTCGGTGGGATTTATTTCGGAAAAAGCAAAAAAGAACTCAAGAGCTTTATCAAGTCTCTTGACCCAGCAAAAGTTAAATGCGCTGCAGTTGTCACCACTAGCGGAGAAGGACAGAAACGCACTGGATCTTCGGAGGTTGTGAAACTGCTGAAACGCAAAAGCATAACTGTCCTCAGCGAACTTAACATAAGAGGCAAAGCGTTTATATTCCCTACAGGTCACCCCGACGAGGCTGACTTAAAAGAAGCCGCCCAGTGGTCCGAGAATATAATAAAGGTTTGTTAAGTAATTGTTTTGAATATAAGAACTAAAACGTAATTTTAAAGATGAAAGCCAAAGGCATTGGAAATTGAACGCTAATGCCTTTGTTTCATTTAACGCATTGTTTACGATATGGTACCCTTCCGGAAGCGGGGTTTTTATATGGAATTAAAGGTATTAAACTATTTTTGCTGGTCGGCGTTATGGCGTAAATTTTCACATTATTTCAGACTGGTTTAGCGGATTGAAATGTACGAAAGACTGTAAAAAAAATGACGGATTAAAAAAGCGTAGTTCAGTTTTTAAACACATAATCACGCTTTATTTCCCGGCTTCCACAGAAGCGGCAAAACAATCTTTTCATCGATGAGATCGGTTTGCTTTTGGAAGGAGCGAATCAGACATTGGATAACCAGATTGTCGACATTGTCGACTAATCAGGGATAGCCGCCAGTAGATGACGAAAGGGCTTCGCGTTGATAAGACTGGAACGGACAGAAAGCGGACTGTCAATAAAAACATGGTGTGTGAAGAATCAGGTTTCTGAAGCCAGTTATTATTATTGGCTGAAAACAATCCGTGAAGATGCTCTGGTTCGAGTAGGCACGCTTGCCATTACTGGTTGCACCGAGTTTGCTGAAATTAAGGCAAAACCAATGGAAACGGAAAAGTAATCGCAGGGAGTCTGTGCCGTTGCTCATATCAATGCATTTGAACTGGTAATCCATAACGTTGCCGATCCAATGACGCTGGAAACAACGATTCAGCTTCTCAAGCAGTCATGCTGATTCGTTTCCCCGACGATATCCGCACCCCCTTTCTATATTTTTATTTTGCAATAAACAGCATTACAAGGTTAAAAAAAGCAAGTTAAAAAAGAGCTTTTTCCAGATCATAGACATAAATCTGGTAGTAGCTCTTTTTTTGAGTTTTTCTGTTTTTTCAGTATAGTTGGATTACTGGGATCTCTGAGTTTGCTGAAATAAAGGAATTAAACCAAAAACTTGACATGCGAATAATCGTTATTGTTAAAAAAGTCAGCAGCAATTTCCAACATTTCTGTAATCTCAGTTGCTTCTACGCTCAAATTTTTGCAAAGATTCGTAAGCACATAAACAATTAAATCATCAAAAGAAATAGTCAGTTCCTCAGAAAGATATGCTAAAAAGATTTCACGTCTGGAGCCAAATTCCGTTAAGATAAATATTTCGAAATCCGTATCAGATAGTTCTAGGTTCAGGGATTGGATAATATTTTTATAATAATCTTTCATTAACTCATGCAGGATTCGATAATTCGATTTGTTTACAATGACTTCATGATAAAATTTCTTATTTTGTTCGTCGGAAAAGACGGTGTGATAGAACATCATTGCGAAATTACAGTACTTTTGCAATTCAGTATATTCACCCTGAGATTCGATATAATCATAAAGCTGAACAGTAAATTGTTCATAAATTTCCTTAACGATATCGTCTTTTTTATTAAAATAATAGTTTAAGTTTCCCAATCGCATATCTGCTTTTTCGGCAATTGTTTTGACCCAGGTGTCGTTGTAGCCATTTTCATAGAACTCCTGTTTGGAATAAGACAGGATTCTTTCCTTTGTTTCGTTACCTTTACGTTTTATCGCCATAATCATTCATTCCTTTTTCTAATTGAACTTTTTTAAATTATACCACAAATCATAATAATTTCTTAAATTAATTTTAGGAATATAACATTAAGATCCTAAAATATCTTGACAGTCAAGAAACATGCTGTTAGAATAAAACCAAATAAAGGATTACAAGATCCACAAGGAAGGTAAAAAATATGAATGTGAAAGAACAGTTTGCTGAGCGTGTCGAAATATTCAATGATGCGGTGCGGATGAAAAAAGCACCCAAGCGTGTCCCATTTGCCTCAAACGATGCTTTTTGGCGTTACCATGATTTAGGCTATAAACTGAGTGAAGCACTTCTTGACCCACAAAGCATTGAAAATGCAGTGATCGATTTTCAAAAACGGTATGATTTCGACCTGCTCCTTGATATTGGTGATCGGAATCCACTGATTATGACCCGCAGTCTGGGAAATTTCGAGTATCAGATCGATGATAAAAATAATACCCTGATGCTCGAGGAACAATGCCATTTGAAAGCAGAAGATTATGATAAATTCATTAAGAATCCTGTAAAAACGCTATGGGAAGAAATTCTCCCAAGAAAGTATTCTTATTTTAAACCGGGAATGGATTTGCCAGTTCTGCAAAATACATTAGGAAAATTTCTGGAGTATGACCAGTCCATTAAAAAAACAACCCAGCGACTGATTGATGAATGCGGAGTTCCGGAAATTCTGAATACGCAGGAAAATGGCGCCAAAATATTCCCGGCATTTGAGTGCTTGTATAATTTTCTTCGTGGAATGAAAGGATTATCAGGGGATATGCGACGGACGCCGGATAAGGTGCTGGAGTTTACAGAAGTCTATCACCAGGCATTTATCAAACCAATCGTTGATAATTTCAAAAAAATTGATGAACCATCAACCTGTTTTACCGCTTTCACGATTATGCTCAGTCAAAACATGATCAATCGGAAACAGTTTGAAAAATTCTTCTGGCCGCACTTCAAACAACTGGCAGATAAGATTGTCGAAACCGATGGAACCATGTTCATTCTTAGTGAAGGGACGACCTCACACATCACGGATTTACTCCAGGAATTACCAAAAGGACATTTCTGTTTCTACGTCGAATCCGATGACATATTCGAAAGAAGAAAACAATTACCGAATTTATGTTTTTGGGGCGGACTGCCGCTTTCGCTCTTGTCGCGTGGAACCAAACAAGAATGTATTGATCATGCGAAAAGAGTTATTGACGAAGTGGGAACCGTTGGGGGCTTAATTCTATCCCCGGAAAAGTTTACATCCAATCCCAGAGACTGCAACCGCGAAAATTTGCTGGCCGTCAGCGAATTTGTTCGAAATTATAAGTAAGGAGCATTGAAATGAGTGATCAACTAAAAGAAAGACAAATACAGGAAACAAATGGTCAGACTGATTACACCAAATATCCTGAAGGCCATGAAGCATTAAAACCAATGCTTGGTTTTCTTCCCGATGAAGAAAATAAAGAGGGTCTGCTGGCAGGGTTTACTTTGTTTTTATCGCTGATGTAGATGGTCAGGATTCAGAAAAGGAGACAGCATGTTATTTAAGCGAGCATTTCAAGGATCGGATCAGAATCTCCGGGATAAGTATCTGATTCAGGAATTAATTTATTTTGAGCGTTATTGCCGTGATCAAAAACATTGGGAAGAAATGAAGAAGTGTTTTGATGAAAAAGGGACGGTGAATATTTCCTGGTATAACGGCAGCGGTTGGGGATTTGTGGATGCATCTGAGAAAATGCAGAGCCATGCGCCCCATAAGATTAACAATATTCTGGTCTGGATAAATGGTAACAAAGCGGTGGCAGAGTGCATCGCATCGATCCAGATTAGGGTTGAAATTGAGGGAAATTATTATGATTTGACATCCTATGTACGTCTTCATTATAAAACAGTTAAAAAAACCTCCGGTGACTGGTATATCTTTGCGATGGATGCGATTTATGAAAAAGATACATTGATTCCAATGTACCCAGTTCAACCGCTAGCCGACATTGGCGAAGCGATTAAGAAATACCGACCATCCTATGCAAATCTGACTTATAGTTTAAGTAGATCGGGGCATACAATCAACGACTCTCTACCCGGAGAAGATCGTCCGGACTTAATTGCTGCCCTTTATACCCAAAGCGATATCTGGCTTAAAGAACAGATTTAAAATGTAACCGTTTAAAGTCGGGGAATTACACCAATGTTAACTGAGGAGTACTCAGAATTAATTATAAATCCGTTGGGATATATTGGTAATACCATTCTTCCCAGTAAATTCAGTTTAAATCAGAGAGCTAATAGCATTGAGAATAAATACAAGGAGAAAAAGTTAATTATGTTAGATTTAAAAATATTATCACAGGCAATGGGAAAATTAGAAGAAGATCAGGTAATGGAGCTGCTAAAGGAATTTGCAGCGACCAACCCCTCGGAAGCAGAGGCGCTGGACGCAGTGGCTGCCTGTCAGGCAGGAATGGGTATTGTCGGTGAGTTGTTTGAAACAGGTGAATATTTTGTGGGGGATTTAATTTTTGCCGGTGAACTTTTAACCGAAGCAATCAATACTTTAAAACCAGCATTGGGCGGGAGTGGATCCACGATCATAGGAACGATCTTGCTGGGAACTGTTCATGGTGATTTGCACGATATCGGCAAAAACATTTTCCGAAGCATGTCTGAAGCGGCCGGATTTGAAGTGGTAGATCTTGGGATTGACGTTGCGATTGAAGAATTTGTGGCTAAAGCCCAAGAAGTCAAACCACAGATCATCGGCATGAGCGGTGTTTTAACCCTGGCCATCGATTCCATGAAAGAAACGGTTGAAGCTCTTAAAGCTGCTGGTATCAATGCTAAAATTATCATCGGCGGTAACCCGGTGACAAAAGAAGCTTGCGAATTTGTTGGTGCAGATACTTTTACCACTAATGCCGCCGAAGGCGTCAAAATCTGCCAGGACTGGGTATAGGAGTTCGGGATGATTATTATCGGAGAGAAAATTAACGGGACCATACCGGCGGTTAAAGAGGCCATTGAAAAACGAGATGCGGTATTCATTGCAGATCGGGCCATCAAACAAGCAGAAGCTGGTGCACATTTTATCGATGTCTGCGCCAGCACAGCACCAGAATACGAAATTGAAACTCTAAAATGGCTGATGGCAGTGGTTCAGGATGCGACGGATATCCCTCTATGTATTGACAGTCCCAACCCCCGAGTGATTGAAGCAGTGTTTAAATATGCCAATAAACCAGGAATGCTTAACTCCATATCAGAAGAAGGCGACAAATGCGAAGTGCTGCTGCCGCTAATGGAAGGCAACACCTGGGAAGTGGTCGGCTTAACCTGTGATGATCGCGGGATCCCGAACGATTTGCAGACGAAAGTAGAAATCACCAAAATCATGGTGGAAAAAGCCGCCAAATACGGTATTACGCCGGATCGTATCCACATTGATTCCTGCGTGATGGCCTTATCCACCGAAAATAATTCAATGCTGAATTTTGCCGAGGAAATTAAAGAGATCAAAACCTTGTATCCCACAATCCATGTAACTGGCGCCATCAGTAATATTTCCTTCGGCTTGCCAGTGCGGTCACTGCTTAATAAAACAGCCATTGCTTTTGCCATTGAAGCAGGCATGGATTCTGCCGTGATGGATCCGATGAACCGCGATACAATGGGGACGATTTATGCCACCTATGCACTGATGGGACAGGACAAGCATTGCCGAAAATACAGCAAGGCATTCAGGTCTGGTCTAATCGGATCAGCGAAAAATATCTGAAGTATGAATGCTTCGGTGTAGACGGAAATGATTTAAACAAGAGGAGACAGTATGTTATTTAAACGAACCTTTCAGAAATCGGGACGGGATCTTCAGTACAAGTATCTGAATTCAAGAATTAATTTATTCTGAGCGTTATTGCCGTGATCAAAAGCAGGAGTAAGTAGAATGAAAGAAACAACGCAACAAAGCAAAAAGAACAAAAAAACAGCAACAAGTATCACCGTCAATGCGGCGGTAGCAGCAACAAACCCGGGTAGCCAGAGCATTGAATATGCAATCGGAACAAACGGGACAACGGCACCGACAACCGGATGGCAGACGGGATTGACACTAAGCGGTCTGAGTCCAAGTGCCGACTATTATGTGTGGGCAAGAACAGCAGCCCAGACTGGATACGATGCCGGAACCGTAGTAGTAAGCTACGACTCACTGCTGTTGATAAGCAATGCTTTTAGTTAAAAGTAGTGTCGGAAGAGAGCAACTATACAATATTATAATATCTATGTAGACGTAGGGTAAATATTAGCTTCTAGCCTAGGAAAAGATAGATGATTATAGTTCTAATATACTGGGTGGAAAGGCACATAGCCCTGTTTGAAGTTGAAATATAACGATAATCTGAAATATTGATTGTCACCTCAAATCGGTAAGGATTGCTTCCACCAAGAATAGTGACAAAAGCTTAAAACATTCTTAGTCAAATTTCCCTGTTTTTCTTCAAAATTGTCGTACATACGGTAGGGTACGCCCAGGGAACGCCATTTTATTGATTTAATTGCCACCTGTTTATAATAGGTGGCTTTTTTTTCATATCTAAATTGAGGTGTGAAGTGAAGCCAATCAGCGGTTATCTGATGAGTCGGGATGAAAAAATTGCCCGCATTGAAAATAATGAAATATTTCACCTTAAATCGGAATTGTTGCCTTTATACCTTCAACGGAACGGCGATCTGATTGAGTGGCTGGAAAGTCGGGCCATTGATCGACACCGGACCAATTCAAGATTATTAAAGCGAGTACTGCGCTTGACCAATGCTGATGATGCTGAGGTTTCCATGCGAGTGAATGGTTCAACCATCACCGATACCTATTGGGTTTTGCAGGATGATGAGGAACTTACCTATGAGAAGGTGCGTTTTTGCCAGAATGAGTTTGATCAGCTGGCTTTATTGGGCGATCCGGACAGCTTCAATCAGGCTAATCAGTCGGGAATTAATTACAGTCGGACCCCAGAGCTTACCAATATTGGCTCATTTGAAAAATGCTGGCGCCGGGAAGATGACCACTGGTGGCTTTATAAACTGGGAAATCAACAGGAAATATTTTCCGAATTGTTCATCTATGAGTTGGGGAAACTTCTGGGTTTTGATATGGCCCATTGTGTTTTATGGGAAAAGGGGATTAAAAGCCGGGATTTCACCGATGGTGCCAACATGAACTACGAACCGGCCAGAAGTCTGGTCGGCGATGAAATCGATTATGTGTTTAATTACAGTCGGATCAAAGAATTAAAAGCAGAAATGGCCAAAGCCTATCTGGATATTCTATTTCTGGATACGATTTGCTTTAATATGGATCGTCATACCGAAAACTATGGGTTTTTGAGAGATCCCCAAACTGGAGAAATTTTAAAAATGGCACCGAATTTTGACAATAATATTGCCTTGATCAGCCGGGGTTATCCATCTGATCTTGAACGAAAAAATGATCTGTTTATCCATGATTTTCTAGAGCTGTTGAGTGTAGAAAAGATCGATTACCAGATGCCGGTGCTGGCTAAAGAACAGATTCGAGAGGCGATGAGAAGAGTGGCCGTTGAGGTGGATGAAGATTTTATTGTTTCTTTTATTCTGAATGGGTATCGGTTGCTTATGAATATGAAAATTTAAATAATGTTTTGCTTTATTAAGTCTCTATTCGATTAAATCGGCCTGAGGCTTTTTTTATTTGTGGATATAAAGAATTTTGTGTCGATGATTGCAAAATTTGAAGAAGACAGAGAGATCATACCAAAGAAGGCGTTTGGGAAAATAGCCGAGATTATAAGTTTACCGACAGACTGATAAACTACCTTTTTAATTAATGGTATGAATTGATCAAAGAATTTAACGGATCAAGTCGTCATCTGACAATCACTAGTGTATTGAAAGACTGATATTGAGATTGATGTTGAAGGTTACAAAAAAGTAACTAGCTAATAAATTTGTGCCTGCTTTTTAAATCCCCGCCGGTCTCGTATAATGTTAATGCAGTAAGGATCACACCAAAATTCAATTAACTTCTGCAAACGAAAGGGAAAGAAAATGAAAAAGATTATCACTGTTTTTTTAACAGTCATTTTTGCAACATTGCTGGTAACCGGTTGTAGTAGCAGTGACAAGAGGGTCGCGGCAACTCAGCCACTAAAGGTGGCGATGGATCTGAAATATCCGCCTTTTACCGGTACTGACGAAAATGGTAATCCGGAAGGGTTAGAAGTGGACATGGCTTACGCCCTGGGCGAGTACCTGGGTCGGGACGTGGAAATAGTCAATACTGATTTTCCGATGCTGATCACCGCTTTGGATACTGGTGCGGTCGATATTGTCATCAGTGAGATGTCGGTAAAAGAAGAGCGCAAAGAAAAGGTTGATTTTTCAAAACCATACATGTATGATCGCACCCTGGCGCTGGTTAATAGAAGCTTCGCTGAAAAAAACAAGATTACCGATAGTATGTCAGAAAAAGAATTTTTTGCTCTGGATGCCAGGTACATTGGTTTGACCGGGACTATCTCCGTCACGGTGCCCCAGAGCTATGGTCATCCGGTTGAAGAGATCACCGAAATTGCCAGTGGTTTAATGGAAATCAATAACGCACCGCCGATGTCCTGATTGGAGCTAACAGCATTATCGGTCTCCACGCCACCTATCCGGATTCAACGGTGATTTACGGCGGCATCAATAACTCCAGCGAAACAGCCATGGCAGTAAAGAAGGGTAATACCGAGCTGCTCGAACAGGTCAACGCTTTTATCGATACCATCTATGCGGATGGCGGTTTCTACCAAACCGCTGGCAGCAAATATGACCAGGCGATTGGCGAATACTTGAAAGATCCGTCACTGGGCTTAGATTATATCATTGAACCGCCACAATAAAGGGATCCGATGAAACGCTGGAGTCAAAACATGCAAACAATCCTGGCAGTGGCCCTGTTTGCCGGGATCATCGGCTACATCTTTACCAACACCATCGACGACCCAAAGTATTATCTGATTCTCAATGAAAAAAGTTTGCTGTTGGAAGGGATCTGGACGACGCTATACGTTAGCGTCGTCACCCTGGTTTTAAGTATGATTTTTGGTTTTGTCCTGTTTTTAATGATGGATAGCCGGATTGTGTTTATCAAAGCAGTGGCCATGCTTTTTAAAGAAATCATGATGGGCACGCCACTGCTGGTGATGGTTTTCTTAACGGCCTACGTTGTTGGACCGATGATTCAGCTACAGGACAAGGTGTTCTTGGGAATTCTGGCACTGACCCTGTATACCAGCCCTTATCTGGCTAATTCCTATCAGACTGCGGTGGAAGTGGTTGATGAAGATCAGTACACGGTTATGGCGCTGTATAATTTTTCCGCTTATCAGAAATATCGCTATGTCATCTTACCGCAAATGATCAAGCCAATGATCCCATCATTCATCAACGGGCTGTCCAGTACCATCAAAGGATCAGCCCTACTGAAGGTGGTATCTGTCACCGAAATCTCCTACATCATCACTGTGATTTCTCAGAAGAACTGGGCTTCCATTGAAGGGTATCTGGTTATGTGGGTGGCCTACCTGCTGATCACCATCCCCTTATCGCTGCTGGCCCAAAGGATTGGAAAGGAAATAAGTCATTGAAACTGCAATTGGAAAAACTGGTCAAAAACTACGACAAAACGATTTTGGACGATTTAAATTTAACCATCAATGGCGTCCAGGCGGTGGGGATCATCGGGGCTTCCGGGTGTGGCAAATCGACGCTGCTGCGGTTGCTGGCAGGGATTGAATTTCCCGATGCTGGTAAAATCAGGATCAATGAGGTGCCGATAAATCTAAAAACGGTAAAGTCTTATCAGGAAAAGATCGGCTATGTTTTTCAGAAACATAATTTATTTCCCCATCTGACGATTCGGGAAAATCTGCTGCTGATTCTCGAGAAAGTCAAGAAGATGGATAAAAATCAGGCCGAAAAACGAACTGATGAGCTCCTGACACAATTTCAGCTTAACAATCAGTCCGATCAAAAGCCCTATGCCGTATCCGGGGGACAGGCCCAGCGGGCATCCATCACCCGGGCGCTATCCAACAATCCGTCATTGATCCTATTGGATGAACCGACCGCAGCTCTGGATCCGCTTTTGACCGGGGAAGTACTCAGTGCCATCCATGACCTGAAAAACCTCGGTAAGGACTTTATCTTTGTTACTCACGAAATCTCTTTTTTGAGAAACTTTGCCGACTATGTCATTTTTATGGATGCGGGCCAGATCATCGAGCATGGGGACATCGCCCACATTAACAACCCGACAACGGAAAAACTGAAACAGTTTCTGACCTTTGAAACAAAAAATCAATTTATTGGAGAATGAATATGGATATTAAAGAAATTTATGAAAAATTTGATCAGATCGGCTGCCTGACCTTCGCAACCATCGACGAGGGCTACCCGGAAACCCGGATTGCCCATCTGTTTGCCTATGATGAAGAAGGCCTTTATTTTCGCACCATGACGGTTAAACCGTTTTATCGGCAAATTACCGAAAATGGTAAAATGTCAATTTGCGGCATGTCGGCTTCGCCTCATGTGGTTCATTCAGAAGCAACCGGTTTACCGATTTTCGAACCAGGCTTTACGATGAAAGCCACCGGCGATGTCCGGGAGATTACCTTTGAAGAGCTGTTGAAAAAAGAACATAAAAGTCAGGGCTTTGTCATGGGGATTAAAGATATCAGACGCTATCCGGATTTGCGGGCCTTTGTGATGGATCGCTTTCGCGGTGAATATTATGATTATGATTTTGACCTGGCCACCCGAGATCATAAGATCATCCGGGAAAGTTTCAACTTCAATGATTTTCCGACCAAATTTCGGGGGATGAAGATTAATGACAAATGTATCGGCTGTAATCAGTGTAAGGAACAATGCGATACCAAGCTTTTTAAAGCTATTGAGATAGATGAAAGCGGTGGCTATTTTATCAATAACAAACACTGTGATGTCTGTGGTGACTGCACCTTGGTTTGTCCGGTGGGGGCAATTGATAGATATAGTATGTAACGAAAAAAGTTGTTAAAATAAAAAGCGACTAAATATCACTATTTAGCCGCTTCTTGGGTGCATCTGATGTGAATTGTTTTCCTAAATCGGCATTGTTTTTAACGAATTACTCCAGGCAATCACCTGATCAAAGACATCGTTTAGTGAGCCTTCGTGGCGTGGGTCAGGAGTAAAGGTACTCATAGTTTCGAAGTCAGTAAAAAGTGAGAGCATTACTTGGGCCCGAACATCAGCCATATGGAGTTCGGCGGCAACGAGTCTGAGATGTTCCACCGCCCGGGAGCCGCCGGCACTACCATAGCTCACAAATCCTGCGGCCTTATTTTTCCATTCAACATTCAAATAATCAATGGCATTTTTTAGTGCGCCGGGAATACTGTGATTATATTCTGCAGTTACAAATACATAACCGTCAAATTCTTTGATTTTATTTGACCATACTTTTGTATGCTCTTTGGTATACTGTTGCATCATTGCCGGAAACGGTTCGTCGTAAAGCGGCAAATTATAATCCGCAACATCGACTAACTCAAATGTTGCATCATCACGTTTTTGTGCCAGTTCATAAACCCATTTTGCGACCGCTTCGCCATTTCGTCCCGGCCGGGTGCTTCCTAATATTATACCAATTCTTGTCATTTTTATCCTCCTAAAATTTAAATACAAAATTTTAATATATTTAGAATTATTTTACCCACAAATTGTGTGATAAAACAAAATAAAATAACTTAGTCAGTAAATGTATTTAATAAAATAAAAAAAATAAAAAAAGCGAAGTAATCGGGTAGGACGGCAACTCATCTTTTGCTAATATGACTTCCCTCCAGATTTGAAATACATGAGTATAAAAACGATTGTTATACTCGAGTTATTGGGTAATATTCTAAATGGGTAAACCCCCATCGCAGATTGTTGTTCGTAGCCGTTTTATACTTTTGCGATTGGGGTTCAAAAACTATAAAACAGTAAACCGGAATTATCTGGATATCCAATGGTTACAAAAAAGTGCCTACTTTCCAAATCTGGGCGATCACTCTATAATGAGTTAATAAGACCGATTAGTAAAAAAATACTCAGATAATTCTTTTCTTGACGGAATAATATAAAGGAGGCGACAATGAAATCAGCAAACCAATTAACAAAGGAAATAAAAGCTTATGCCGAAAACCAGGAGATCGATATTTTTGGCATCGCTGATGTCAAGATGATCAATGAGCACGCCCGCAAGGGCAGACGACCCCAGGATCTTTATCCCAGCGCCAAGGCGGTGCTGATTTTTGGTTGCGGCATGGCCGATCCCTTTTCCCGGGGCTGGGTCTATAACGGCCAAGGCGGGGCCTACTTTTCGCTGACCTCCAGCGAACTGGAGAACCGCAAATGGAAATTGATGGCTTTTCTCAGAAACGCAGGCTATCAGAGTTTTGGCGGCGAGATGCACGGCGGTGGGATGTTGGAGAGCGGCCTGCGGATGGCCAATATTGCCGAACGCATCGGGATCGGGTACATTGGCAAGAGTAATCTGCTGATTACTGAAAAATACGGGCCCCGGCAGAACCTCCATTTTTTAGCTACCGATGCGCCGCTGCTGCCGGATTCGGGCCAGGTTGAAAATCAATGCGGCAGCTGTCGGGTCTGTCAGGAGTTCTGCACCAGCGGCGCCATTATGGGGGACGGTTATTTTCATGCGCGCCAGTGTGAAGCGGTGATCAATTGCGGCCCCAACAAGATCCATCACACCCGCTATGTCAATACCGACTGCGACATGTGCCTGCGGATGTGTCCCAAAGGCAAGCATCATTGGGACAAGGAAGAACGTCAGGGAACCTGGTTTGCGAAGCTCGAAAAAGTTAAACAAGGGGAAAGTAAATGAAAGCGCAATGGCATAGCAATCGACGCAAAGAAGACTTGAAGATCTCTGAAAAATATCGGGAAATGAGCCCGGCAATGCAAAACCGGCGGGAGCTGACGTTCCTGTTTCAGGAAGCGGCCTTTGCCGAAAAAATGATCCTGTACCATGTTATTGATCTGGAATATCTGGATGAATCAAAAAAAGAGCTGTTTTTAAAAGATTTGCCGGAGGCCAGATCCGTGATCTTTCTGGGTACCCCGATTTTTGAACCATTACTGTTGATGGAGCAGACCATCTACGGATCACGCGACGAAAAAAAGACCACCATGGTCGAGTCCCAGGTGGAATGCGATTTGCGATCTTTCAGTGACAAACTGGAAACCATGGGATATGATGTGACCATAAAACTTCCCACGATACTCCCCGATCCGGCCTTTGCCGAGCTCCTGGCCCTGACCAGGGCGGGCTTTAGGGGCAAAAATCAGCGTTTGATCATCGAGCATTTCGGCTGTCGCATCTGCGTCGGTTATCTGGTTTCCAATGCCCCGCTGATGGGCGGCGATTATCGCTACCCGGATTTTGATCAGAATCAATGCGGTGACTGTCAGCTTTGTCTCGAAGCATGTTCGGCCGGAGCGTTGACTGAGGGGGGCTATGATGCAAAACGATGCCGGGATTACCGGGATGATCCTAAAAATCAGAAACGCATCGCTGCTCACAGCATTGAAAAGTGCAACCGTTGCATGGCCAGCTGCCCGCTTGGGGCAAAAACTAATTGGGCGTAGTCAAAAGAAAATGATCAACCAAAAGAAAATCAACAATAGAAAATGAAGAGGATTAGAATGAACAATTTAGAGCAGCGCATCAATGCGGCCCGAGAAGCCATCAAAGCCAGCGAGGTTATTTTAATTGGCGGCGGTGCCGGACTTTCGGCGGCCGCCGGTTTGGACTATGGCGGCAAACGGTTTACCGATAACTTTGCGGATTTCATCAAAAAATACGGGATCACGGATATGTACTCCGGGTCGTTTTATCCCTTTGAAACGGAGGCCGAATCCTGGGCGCATTGGGCCAGACATATTGAAGTCAATCGCTATGCAATGCCACCAACCCGGCTGTATCAGGACATTTTTGAACTGGTCCGGCAAAAAGAATTTTTTGTACTGTCCACCAATGTCGAAAGCCAGTTTGTCAAAGGCGGCTTTCCAGCTGAAAAAGTTTTTGAAGTCCAGGGTGATTATGCCTTTATTCAGTGTGCCAAAGCCTGTCATGATAGCTTATACGATAATGCCGAGCTGATAAAAAAGATGCTGGCAGCCACGGTAGATTGCAAAATTCCGGCCGAATTGGTACCAAAATGTCCGGTCTGCGGCGGCAGCATGGACGTCAATCTCCGCCACAACCAGTATTTTGTTCAGGATCAGGCCTGGTATGCGGCGGAAAAACGCTACGAAGCCTTTCTCAGTGCCAGTCAGGGGAAAAAGCTGACGCTGCTGGAATTTGGGGTGGGCTTTAATACCCCGGGGATCATCCGTTATCCCTTTGAAACCATGACCTACCAGAATCCACAGGCCACGTTGATCCGCTTTAACCGGGATTACCCCATGGGTGCGGCGGAAAATGCCGATCGTACGATTTCATTTAGTGAAGCGATCGGGCCGATCGTCACCACCTTACTTAAAAAGGAGTCTGAACAATGAACCGCTCAGAAGCACTCACCTATTTAATCACCGAACTGGGCCGCGAAAACCAGGCTTATCAAAACCTGGCCATACCGGTCGATGATGATGAAAAACGGAGCCTGTTGCGGGCGCTGATGAATGTCCGCGAGCCGGGGCCAATCAGTCCGGCGTTGCTTGCGGTTCAGGATCAGTTGCTACAGCCGGAAGTCCGGGCAAAGGGCATCGTCGCACTGAGTGAGATTGAGACGGTGAACCAGTGGCGGGCCCGAATTGGCGGACCAGCCGGACCATTTGGCGATAAACTATCGCTCTGGCAGGGCGATATCACCCGGCTGGCCGTGGATGCCATTGTCAATGCGGCCAACAGCCAGCTGCTGGGTTGCTTTGTACCCGGCCACAATTGCATCGACAACGTGATTCACAGTGCCGCCGGGCTCCAGCTGCGGGAAGCCTGTTATCAGCAGATGAAGCAACAGCACGCCCCGGAGCCGGCAGGTCAGGCGAAGATCACTGCGGCCTACAATTTGCCCAGTAAATATGTGATTCACACGGTCGGTCCGATTGTGACGGCGCGTTTAACGCCGGAGCTGGAACAGGATCTGGCCAACGGCTATCGCGCCTGTCTCGAAATTGCGGTAGCAAATCAGGTTCGTAGTCTGGCCTTCTGCTGCATCTCCACCGGGGTTTTCCGTTTTCCCAATCAAGCGGCAGCAGCCATTGCCATCGCTACGGTGCGGGCATTTCTGGAGGCGCATGCAGAAAAATTTGAGCGGATTATTTTTAATGTGTTTCTGGATAAAGATTTTGCTATTTACAAAAAGCTGTTAATCTAGTTAGCCGAGAGTATAACGGGCCGATCGAAATAAACGGCCCACAAAAAGCGAAAAATGGCTTAAAAAGGAGTGGTAAGATGCACGACATTTGGAATCCCTGGCATGGTTGTACAAAAATAAGTGAAGGCTGCGATCATTGTTATATGTATTATCTGGACCGAAAAAACAACCGAAATGGTGCCGATATTTATCGTACCAAGGCGGGTTTTAACTTGCCGGTGCAGAGAGACCGCCAGCGTCGGTATAAAATTAAGAGCGGCGAATTAATTCGGGTCTGCATGACATCAGACTTTTTTCTGGAAGCGGCTGATCCCTGGCGGGAGGAAGCCTGGCAGATAATTCGGGAACGAAGCGATGTGAAATTCTTCCTGTTAACCAAACGACCGGAACGAGTGAAAGACTGTCTACCCCAAAACTGGGGTGATGGATGGGAAAATGTGTTTTTCAATGTAACCTGCGAAAATCAGAAGCGTGCCGATGAACGGATTCCGATGCTGCTGGAGCTGCCATTTAAACATAAAGGAATTATGTGTGCGCCTTTTATTGGCGCCATTCAAATTGAAAAATATCTGGATAAAGGCCAGATTGAACAGGTTATCTGTGGTGGGGAAAACTATGATGGGGCCAGACCTTGTAATTTTGATTGGGTAAAATCATTAAGCAGGCAATGTATCGCTCATCATGTCAATTTCTGTTTCATTGAAACGGGATCCAGTTTTATAAAAGATGGCAAGTTATATCGTTTAAAAAAGAAACAATTGCAAAGTGAAATGGCCACCAAAGCGGGGGTTAATTTTCAAGGAAAACCCATTGAATTTTTATTAACAGATAGTTACGGGCAGAGCATTACCGCAGCGAACTTATATCAACCGTATTTCCGCGAAGACTGCCTTAAATGCGGTAGCCGGCAGATCTGCAATGGTTGCAGTGATTGTGGAAAATGTCAGGGGAAGATCCTGACGGGCCTGGAGGGGATGTGAATAAGTTTTTACCTTTTGATTTATATGCAATTTTGATAAACTTTGATACAAATAATTGAATTAAACGGGATGGACTACATCAACTAAGGATAGTGAAAAAACTTAAGTAATTCTTAATAAAATTTCCGCGCTTTTTTGAATAATTGTCGTACATACGGTAGGGCACGCCCAGGGCACGCCATAAATCGCATTGGTATCCCATTCGCAAGTTTCTTGTGGATGGGATTTTTTTATAATTAACCAAAAATTAACCGATAGAGATAACATTTATTCGGACACCAGAGCTCACCAATATCGGTTCCTTCTCGTGAAAAGGAGAGGAAAGTCCAGAAAAGAAAGGATGAAG
>PHAF01000013.1 GCA_002841605.1 Firmicutes bacterium HGW-Firmicutes-10
CGTAATCTTTGGTGCTACCGGCGGGGTTATGGAAGCTGCCTTGCGTACGGCTTATGAATTGATTACAGGCCGTGAACTACCATTTAAGCATTTACATCTGAATCAGATCGAAGGATTTGACCCGATAAAGGAAGCTGAAATCACGATCACGAAGACATTACCGGCATTTAGCTACCTGGAAAATCAGACGATAAAAATCGCTGTTGCCAGCGGAGCAAAAAATGCTGAAGTACTGATGAAGCAAATTGTCGAGGGAACATCACCTTATCATTTTATCGAAATCATGGGTTGTCCGGGTGGTTGCATCAGTGGCGGTGGTCAGCCAAGGCCAAAGGATCCGTTAACCGCACAAAAGCGACTTGAAGGCTTGTATGCAGAAGATAATCGCAAATCCATCCGGAAATCTCACGAAAACACCTTTGTCAAAGAATTATATGAGGCATTTCTTGTGAATCCAAACAGTCATATTTCCCATGAATTTTTACATACGCATTACATCCGCCGTGGTAAGTTTAATGAATATTTAAAGGATTAGAGTAGACCAATTCCGTGGCAGTTTCGTTAAAAAATCAGTGAATTTACTTCTATACAAATTTAAGGCTTTCGAGTATAATATATAAGCGAAACGTTTGTTCGAATTGACGAACGCTTTTGCTTATGTTAAACTGACGAAGTTGTACGTCCTGAGTGACTGCAACCGCACTTGTTTGGGTCTAAGTGAGAAATCCACCTGAAGAGGCGAGTCTGAGAAAAAAATGAAGGAGGTGCACGTAATGTACGCAGTAATCGAAACCGGTGGAAAACAATTAAAAGTCGAAGTCGGCCAAACCATTTTCGTTGAGAAATTGGATGTTGCCGAAGGAGATGTCGTAACATTCGACAATGTATTGGTTTATTCCAACCGCACGACCAAAGTAGGAACTCCCTATGTAAAGGGAGCAAAGGTAACCGCTAAAGTTGAAAAACAAGGCAAGGCTAAAAAGATCATCATCGTGAAATATAAGCCGAAAAAAGGTTCTACCCGCCGCAAACAAGGTCATCGTCAACCGTATACGAAATTAACCGTCGAAACCATCGAGGCTTAATCGTATGATCCGGGTGCACATTAAAAAAACCAAAGAAGATATGATTACCCATTTGAACATCAGCGGACATGCTGATTATGCCGTCAAAGGTAAGGATTTGGTTTGTGCGGCAGTCAGCGCCATTGGTGTTGGCGGTCTCAATACCCTCGACAAACTGGCAAGTGGGTCGATCGTGGACAAGTTGAATGAGGACAGCATCGTGATCGATGTAATCCGTGTGGAAGATACTCAACAAAACATACTAAAAACAATGCTTTACCAGTTGGAAACGGTGGAGCACTCATATTCCAAATACATTCAAATAACGAAACAGGAGGTGTAAGGCCATGAAATATGTATTAGACATTCAGTTGTTTGCTTCGAAAAAGGGAGTCGGTTCAACTCGTAACGGACGTGATTCTCATTCGAAACGTTTAGGTGCTAAAAAATCAGACGGACAATTTACGTTTGCCGGATCTATTTTGTATCGCCAACGTGGTACCAAAATTCACCCTGGAACGAATGTGGGCAGAGGCGGGGACGATACGCTGTTCGCTTTGACGGACGGGATCGTGAAATTCGAACGCTTGGGTCGCAACAAGACAAAAGTTTCAGTATATCCAAACGCATAAAAATCCCCGTCGGGGATTTTTTTAAAGGAGTTAGAACCTATGTTTATAGATCGCGTAAAACTTAAAATAAAAGCAGGGACAGGCGGTAATGGAATCGTCTCTTTCCGCAGGGAAAAATATCAGCCACTGGGCGGTCCTTACGGCGGTGACGGCGGCAATGGCGGTAATATCGTTTTTATTGTCGACACCAACAAGTCCACACTTTTAGACTTGCACTACAAAAAACATCTTAAAGCAGATGACGGTGTAAACGGGAGAACCAAGAAAATGACCGGAGCCCGAGGCGAAGATAATGTTTTATTGGTACCACAGGGAACAATCGTCAAGGACTTGGCAACTCAAACGGTCATTGCTGACTTGGTTCATCCGGGACAAAGTGCCATCATAGCCAGAGGTGGCCGAGGCGGGCGCGGAAACTGGCGTTTCGCCACTAGCCGCAATCCTGCCCCTGATTTCTGTGAAAAAGGGGAGCCGGGTGAGGAAAAAGAAATCCAGGTAGAACTCAAATTGCTTGCGGATGCAGGTTTGGTCGGATTTCCTTCCGTAGGGAAGTCCACATTTTTATCCGTCGTCAGTTCAGCCCGACCGGAAATTGCTGATTATCATTTTACCACGATCGTTCCTAATCTAGGCGTTGTCGGTATCAATGACGGCCGTTCCTTTGTGTTAGCTGATTTGCCGGGGTTGATTGAAGGAGCACACCAAGGCAAAGGACTTGGGCATCAGTTTTTACGTCATATCGAACGCTGCCGCGTCATTATCCATGTCGTTGACATGGGTGCTCAAGACGGCCGTGACCCTGTAGAAGATTATCGAATCATCAATGATGAACTTGGACAGTATCAATATCGTCTGTTAGAGCGGCCGCAAGTCGTCGTTGCCAATAAAATGGATCTGGACAATGCGAAATGCAATCTCAAGAGATTTAAAGAAGCATATCCGGATGTTGAAGTATTTGAAGCCATCACTCTGATCCGCGAAGGTTTGGATGCGGTTCTGTACAAAGTTGCTGATCTGCTGGAAGTCACACCGATATTTTCATTATCAGAACCGGATATTGATCGGGTCATGTATAAATTTGAAGCCGAACGCCCGATATTTGAGATCGAGCGTGTGGGCGATCATCAGTGGCGACTGTATGGCGAAGCCATTGAAAAGCGCTATCTTCAAACCAATCTGAACACAGAAGAAGAACTTATCCGTTTCTCGAAATTATTACGTATGTGGGGTGTCGATGACGCTTTGCGTAAAGCGGGTGCTAAAGATGGAGACATCATTGCTTTGATGGAAATTACCTTTATTTATGTAGATTAGATATCCTTCGGGATATCTTTTTTTACGATTGAGTATGCTATAATGATATCGGTGATAAGATGATAGCATTTATAAGAGGAAAAGTTCATGCCTTTGGCCTGGACTGGGTAATTTTGGATACGCAGGGCGTCGGATACCGGATCGGATTTTCCCGACCCGAAATGTTGAGTTTAAATACGGAAGTACTACTTTACACATATCAGCACATCCGCGAAGACGAAATCAGTCTTTACGGTTTTTTGTCCATGGATGAATTGCGTTTATTTGAACAGCTTTTATCGGTAAAAGGATTAGGTCCTAAAACCGCCCTTAACATGATGACCGCATCATCATTTATCAAAATCATCTCGGCTATTGAGACCGGTGATGTAACATTTTTAAAAACCATGCCCGGTATCGGCGCGAAAACAGCTTCTCAAATCGTACTTGACTTAAAGGGAAAACTGGTTGAAAGCGAGAAGAAAGATAGTAAGGCTTCAGTCGAGATCGTGGATGCTGTCGCAGCCCTAAAATCGCTTGGATACAAAGCCTCGGAATTGGCTGGCATTGAGAAATATCTGATATCGTTGAATCTGACGAGTGTCGATGAACTTATCAAAGCCGGATTGCAATTTCTGCTCAAACGCAAAGGAGGCATCTGATGGATCGAATCTTAAGCAGTGATATCAATGTTGCGGATGAAGAAGCAACGCTTCGCCCGTACAGTTTGAATGAATATGTCGGTCAAACCTCGCTGAAAGACAATTTGCGGGTTTTTATACATGCGGCGAAAGGCCGCAATGAAGCACTTGATCATGTGCTTCTTTATGGTCCTCCAGGACTAGGAAAAACGACACTGGCACATATTTTGTCTCATGAAATGAAAACTAACATAAGGATCACCAGCGGTCCAAGCATTGAACGCGGCGGTGATCTTGCGGCTATTTTGAGCGGACTTGAGGCAGGGGATGTTTTGTTTATCGATGAAATCCACCGTTTGCCCAAAGCGGTCGAAGAAGTTTTATATCCGGCCATGGAAGATTACTGTATTGACATCGTTGTCGGAAAAGATGCTTCAACCCGTTCCATACGGTTGGAACTACCACCATTTACCCTGGTAGGTGCTACGACCCGTGCCGGAGATCTGACAGCTCCGTTGCGCGATCGCTTCGGTATCGTTTCGAAACTTGAATACTACTCCAACGAAGAACTTGCACAAATCGTTTCCCGCACTTCACGTGTTTTGGAAACGGATATAACCGAAGATGCCATCATCGAGATTGCCATGCGTTCAAGAGGAACACCACGCATCGCCAATCGTTTGTTTCGGCGTATTCGTGACTTTGCCCAAGTATACAATGATAACAAAATCAACCTTGAGGTAACCCGAATGGCTCTAGACCGTTTAAGAGTCGATGCCTTGGGTCTTGATGAAGTGGATATCCGCTATTTAAGAGGGATTATCGAGCGCTTTAAAGGCGGTCCGGTCGGGCTTGATGCTTTAGCGAGCAGTATCTCAGAAGAACCGATGACACTTGAAGATGTGTATGAACCGTATCTTATTCAAATCGGATTCATTAACCGAACAGCCAGAGGAAGGGTCGCGACTTCGAAAGCTTATGAACATCTGAAGCTTTCCTACAACCAGCCTTTGTTTGAAATGTAAAAAAGCAGGCGATATTGTGACATTGTCACAGACGCCTGCTTTTTGATTGTGTAGACTTAGGTAGTCAAGGAGGAAAATATGAAAATAACCAAAATCAATGAAGATAACTTTGTTCAAGAAGTGCTGCAAAGCGACCGTCCGGTCATCGTCGATTTTTATGCGGACTGGTGTGGACCATGTAAGATGGTTTCTCCGGTTCTAGAGGAAATCGCTTATCAGCAAAATGAAATAAAAATTGCGAAACTTGATGTCGATGCACATCCTGCTTTAGCTCAACAGTTCGGTGTCATGAGCATACCGACGATCATTGCTTTTAAAGGCGGAAAAGAATATAAGCGCCGGATTGGCTTTGCCAACAAACAAATCCTGCTGGATTTAGTCCGATAGTTGATTAGCTAACTCTTGTAGCCTGTGTGAGTCCGTAATCTTGATCTTGCCCCGACTCAGTTCAATGATTTCTTCGCTTTGAAGATATTTGAGAATCCGGGTAATAACTTCACGGGCACTGCCCAGTTCTTTGGCAATGACATCATGTGTCAAAAGTGCTGATTGTCCATCATTCTGGTTTGCCACATCAGCAATGAATCGTGCGATCCGTGCCGGCATCGGTGAAAATGCAATTTGCTCCATCGTCCACATCACATCGGAAAACCGTTGTGCCAGAAGGTCGAGTGTAAACTGACGGAACATCGGATTTACCGAATTGATCAATTCGATGGTCGCCGTAGGTATGATCAAAACGGTCGTATCGCTTTGTGCCGTCAAATGAATATCAAACTGCATATTTTTGATTAGACAGGAAGCACTCATCACACAAACATCATAATTATACAGACGATACAAGGTGACTTGCTTACCGGTAGGGGATTGTATATAAGCCCTTAGCTGGCCATTCACTATGGCTACTAAACCGGAACACGCTTTACCGCCATGCAAAATCGTCTCGTCTTTACGAAATCGCTTGATCAATGCAGTGTTGCGGATCAACTGGTTATGTTCACTGCTGCAGTTGGCGGTGATCGGAAAATAAGTAGACACCAGGTTTTCGTGAGTTTTCATGCCATAAAACTCCTTTCAGAAAGAGGGAATAACATGTTTAATTTTTTCAAAGGAAGCAATCGTCTCAATCAGGCAGAAGCTAGTCAAATGTTGAAAGCAGATCCATCAATACTGGTTATCGATGTCCGTACACCAGAAGAATTCCGTGAAGGTAAAATTGCAAAGAGCATCAATGTGCCGTTGGATCAACTTGAAACGCTGATTATAAAGAAGGTTCCTGACAAAAACAAAAAGCTGTTTGTAATCTGCTATAGCGGATCACGCAGCGCTGCCGCCATGCGCATTCTAAAGCACTTGGGTTATACGGATATTCATGATATCGGCGGTATTGCTTCTTGGTCTTATGGTATCACAAGATGATGATTAAAAAAAGTTGGATTCTGATAAGTGTGCTGTTTTTATTAATGGCAGGCTGTTCATCTTCCACATACAAGAAAATCACAGCTCAGCAAGGCAGAGAAATGTTGCAAAGTGACTCATCCGTCATCCTGCTCGATGTCAGAACAGTTGGGGAAAACATGGAAATTCGAATTCCTGGTTCGATGCTGATACCTCTGGATACACTAAAAGCGCAAGCCGGTACTTTCTTGCCGGATAAAAATGCTAAAATCATCATTTACTGTCGCAGTGGCAACCGCAGTAAAGATGCGGCTGATATTTTGATCGGTTTGGGATATATGAATATTTTCGATATGGGCGGAATCATTGATTGGCCATATGAAACGGAGAGCGAGTAAATGAAAATTTGTATAGTCGGCGGTGTTGCCGGTGGGGCCGGGGTTGCTGCACGTTTACGCCGTCATGATGAAAATCACACGATCATCATGTTTGAAAAAGGCGAACACATCTCCTATGCCAATTGCGGGTTGCCATATTACATCGGTGATGTCATAACAGATGAAGAGGAGCTTTATCTTCAGACGCCCGAAGGCTTCCACGACCGTTTTAACGTTGATGTGCGCGTATTTAACGAGATAGTTAGTGTTGATACCCAAAACAAACAATTGCACATCAGAAACGTTTTAAACGGCCAACAGACGATAGAATCTTACGATGTCCTCGTCTTGTCACCTGGAGCAAAACCGATGGTATTTCCGTTGCCGGGAATCGATTTGCCACACATCTTCACTTTACGAAATGTGCGGGATACCCTTAATATCAAAAATTTCATTAAAAAGAACCGCGTCAAGAAGGCGGTTGTCATCGGCGGAGGTTACATCGGTCTGGAAATGGCCGAAAATCTGCATAAACTTAACATTGCTACAACGATCGTCGAAGCCGCATCCCATGTTGTCAATACTTTAGATGATGATATGGCATCAATCCTGCACAATCAGATCCGCGAGCATGGAGTCGGTTTGTACTTAAACAGCAAAGCGGTTGCATTTAACGAGCATCACGTCGTTCTTCACACCGGTGAGCAAATCGCTGCGGATATGGTATTGCTTAGCATCGGCGTTTCCCCGGAAACTGCGTTTCTTGCTGAAAGCGGCATTGCTTTAGGACCCAGAAAAGAAATCCTGACTGATGCGCAAGGGAAGACAAACATTGAAAATGTCTACGCTTTGGGGGATGCCGCAGCCGTCAGACACATCGTTTCCAATGCTTCAATGATCATTCCATTGGCATCGCCGGCCAACAAGCAGGCCCGAATCGTTGCAGATGCCATTGCCGGCAAGACCTCTTTCTATAAAGGTTCTCAGGGAACGGCCATTGCTCAGGTATTTGATAAAGTCGTTGCTGTCACCGGTGAAAACGAACGATCTTTGCAAATGCAAAACCGTCCGTATCTAACCTCAGTTTCGGTGAACTATCACCATGCATCCTATTATCCAGGAGCAGAGCGTCTGATCATCAAATGCTACTTCACACCGGATGAAGGGAAACTGCTTGGAGCGCAGATCATCGGATCACAAGGCGTAGATAAGCGCATCGATACACTGGCTATCGCTATCCGTTACTCAATGAAAGTTACGGATCTGCAGGATTTTGAACTGGCATACGCACCGCCGTTTGGCTCAGCGAAAGATCCTGTCAACATGGCGGGTTATGTTGCTGAAAATGTACTTACCGGTAAAACCAGACAAATATTGCCAATGCAACTCATGCATTCGCAATCTGTCAAATTAGACGTAAGAGATGATGATGAAGTCGAAGAGGGAACGATGGCAAACTCCATTCACATACCCTTACCCCAACTCAGGGCACGGATGAGTGAACTTAGCAAAGATCAGACATACATCATCTACTGTGCCGTTGGTCTTCGTGGTTATCTGGCCGAGCAGATTTTACGTCAACATGGCTACGATGTGTACAATGCGGCCGGGGGATATTACTTTTATCATGAGTATTTAAGTTCATATACAAACAAATAGCGCTTTCGCGCTATTTTTTGAATACAAACTCATGCAACTGCCGAATAGATTCAAAGTAGTAATCAGCTTCAGACTTGAAGTATGATTGGATATGTTCACTTTCAATTGACCATCCGGCAGCAGCAAAAGGAATATCCACTTGTTTCGACATAATCAGACCGAGTTTCATATCATCGACCATCAGACACTGCGAAGGTAAAAGCCGGAATTTTTGTAAAATATGCTCGCATGGACCGGCCTGGGGCTTTCTTAAATGATCAGGCTGGTCCCAACCGAATATGATGTCCGGCTCAAAACCAAAATGATGCAAATAATCGCGTCGGATTTCTTTACTCTCCGAATGGGATACGACCGCGATGATTCCGTCTTCCTGTTTAAACTGACGTATCAACTCATCGATATGCGGATAAAGCGTCGGAATACTTGAAAAAGTATGTTTCTTCCAGATCGCATACTCTATTTTTAACTCGGTTTGATCGAAGTGATAAATGTCGGTACACATGTTGATGAATCCGGGATCAAAGCAATAAGAGGTATATTCGCTAAAGGTCGGCGGCGTCATTTGCGGACGCAAAATACTCATCGTTTCCAAAAAAGCGGGGTAGTGTATCGTTTTACTGCTTTGCACGACAGTATCATCGTGGTCAAGGATCAAACACCGTATTTCCATAAGAGACCTCACTGTTAACACAATTTTATCACAAAAGTGCGAAAATAATTGTGCTATAATACAATCGGAGGTCTTAATATGAAAGTTTGTATGACAGCAGGGGGTACCGGCGGACACATATTTCCGGCAATTGCATTGGCGGATGCATGTAAGACGGCATCAATGGATGTCTTTTTTATCGGTAACAAAGATAAAATGGAAGCTTTGGAAGTACCAAAAGCCGGATATCCTTTTTTTGAAATAGAAAACAAAGGTTACAGAGGCAATCTGATCAATAAGTTCAATGTGTTGTTCGGTCAGTTTAAGGCCATTCACGCAGCTTCCAAAATCATCAAAAAACAACGACCGGATATTGTCGTAGCTTTTGGCGGATACGTGACCGTACCGGTCGTGATCGCTGCCAGATTATATAAAATCAACGTTTTGATTCACGAGCAAAATGCTGTTGCCGGTAAAGCGAACATCTTTTTGAGTCGCTTTGTGGACGGAATAGCGGTAAGTTATCCGCAGTCACTGGCTCAGTTCAAACATCACGATGTACGGCTGATCGGAAATCCCCGGGCAACCGTTGCACATAAAAGTGTTTTTGAGGAAAATCTGATTGAATCCATGGGACTGGACCCAAATAAAAAAACAGCTTTGATCGTCATGGGGTCACAAGGTTCTGAGAGTGTCAATGAAGTATTAAAGGAATTTATATCCAATGCGTCATCGAGCCCGCATCAGTTTATCATCGCAACTGGCCGCAAACATTACCGTGAGTTTGTTGAAAATCTGATTATTCCAAAAAACGTCATCGTCACGGATTTTGTCGATCAAATCAAATTGTTGTCAAAAATCGATTTACTGATTGCCCGGGGAGGCGCAACCTCCGCAGCTGAGATGCTGGCAAAAGGTGTCGCTTCGATCATCATACCATCCCCATATGTACCCAATAATCATCAGCTGCATAATGCCATGGCTCTTTCTGAAAAAGGGGCGAGTGTGTGTATAGAGGAAAAAGATTTGACAAGTCAGAAACTGCTTGATCAAGCCAATGAGATTTTGGGTAATAATCAACTGCGATCAACGATGGCATCTGAGGCTAAAGCATTGGGTTTGCCGGATGCTTTGGATAAAATGGTTGACTGGGTAAAGGAAATTGTATGATATGAATCAATTTACAGAATTACTGGAAACTTTCGGTCAGGTTGAAACCAACGCAAGACTAAAAGATATGACAACCTTTCGGATTGGCGGTCATGCGGAATTTGTCAGTTATCCAAGAAACATGTTCGCATTGGCTCAACTCATCGATTTTTTAAAGAAAAACAAGATTTCTTACAAAGTCATAGGAAAAGGCTCAAATCTTCTATGCAGTGATGATGATTTCAAGGGTGTGATCATTCGATTGGATCGGACGATGAATCACTGGTATATTGATGGAAAGAGCTTGTTTGTTGAAGCAGGCAGCTCGATCATCGCGCTCAGTGTGTTTGCTGCCCGCAATGGATTATCCGGCTTGGAGTGGGCAAGCGGCATTCCCGCAACGATTGGCGGCTGTATATTTAATAACGCCGGTGCATACAATACTTCCATGCGGGATAACATCTTAAGGGTATTGATTCTGGATAACGGAGATTTCCGTTGGCTCAGTAATGAGCAATGCGAATTTGCATACCGTTCGTCTGTTTTTCATAAGAAAAGCGATTGGATCATTTTGGCCGCGGAATTCGAATTGCTAAAAAAGGATGAGGAAGAAATACGTCTGACGATGGATGATCGTAAAAAAAGACGTCTTGAAAGTCAACCGCTCGAATACCCGAGTGCCGGAAGTATTTTCAGAAATACCGAAACGGTCAATGCCTGGTCTTTGATCGAGCAGTCGGGGCTGCGTGGGATGTCCATCGGTGGTGCGCAGGTATCTGTCAAACATTGTAATTTTATCATCAACAAGCAAGATGCTTCTGCCAGTGATGTCAAAAATCTCATTGACCTGGTGATGAGCAAAGTTGAACTTAAGACCGGAGTAAGATTGAAAACAGAAGTGGAGATGTTTAATTGGAACCATACGAAGATACCGCATCCATCAAAGCGGTAACCCAAGCCATCAAAGATAAAAAAATCCGCCAACGAAAACGTCTGATTAAAATCTATACGCGTCGGCTGGTTTTTCTTATTCTGTTTATCATTCTTGGACTCAGTACTTACTGGCTGGACCAGTCTGAACTTTTTCGTGTAAAGTCGGTGAGCGTGACCGGCAATACGCACGTCAGTGATGAAGAAATCATCGCATTAAGTGAAATCATCGCGGGTGAGCGGATGTGGCTATTATCAAAAGGTTCAGTAAGTAAAAAAGTTTCAAGCTCTGTGTGGGTAAAAGGTGTCAATATCATCAAAAGTCAAAATATCGTGACGATCGAAGTGACTGAACATCGCGTTCTTGGATATAAAGTCACAGACAAGATTTCTTTGTTGCTTCAATCCGGCCAACTGATCCCGCTTAAGGAAAGTCAGTTGGATTGGATAGCGACTGTAGCTCTGATCAGCGGTTTTGATGAAGAAACACTTTTGAAAAAACTTGTTGATTCGTTTGCGGAAGTCGATGACAGCATCATGATGTTTGTTTCGGAAATTCATCAGAGTTCGGTTTCTTATGATGAAGCATTGATTCGCTTGATCATGTCCGATGGCAATCAGATATTTACGGATTTTGCGGCATTGGATTTGATCAATGAGTACAAACTTATCGTCAATCAAATCAATCCGGCCAATAAATGCATTTATTTCGATGCATTGCATCGGGCATACAGCAGTCGTCCGTGCGAAGGTGAATAAATCAAGTACTTTGACGAACAAAGAATATCTGTTATAATTACACTGCAACTTAAGGAGGATTCTTATGGGAATTGAAAGAAGTACGAGTCTTGGAAATATAAATATCTCCGAAGAAGCCATCGCTACATTGGCCGGTGGCGTTGTCTCAGAGTGCTATGGCGTAGTCGGTATGGCATCTCAAAAAGTACTAAAAGACGGGTTGGCTGAATTACTTAAAAAGGAAAATTACTCACGCGGCGTCGTTGTCCGCAAAACAGAAACAGGCTATGAACTGGATCTTTATATTGTCATCAGTTTTGGCGTTAAAATCACAGAAGTCGTTGCTGAAGTTCAAAAGAAAGTGAAATACATGCTTGAAAAAACCTTGGAGCAGGACTTTGACAAAATAAATGTCTTCGTTCAAGGCGTAAAAGTAATCGGTTGACAGGTGAAATATGAATACATTAACAGGTAAACAGTTTAAGCTGATGCTTGACAGCGGAGCGAATCACTTATCGAACCGCCATCATGAAATCGATGCCTTAAACGTATTCCCGGTGCCGGATGGCGATACGGGAACCAACATGCATCTGACGTTTTCCGCAGGTGTAAAAGACGTTTTGAATGCGCACAACGAACACCTTGGAGATATTGCCAAGATTCTGTCCAAAGGACTGTTGATGGGTGCACGCGGTAATTCCGGTGTTATCCTGTCGCAGATATTCAGAGGATTTTTTCAAAGCGTGGAAACCCACAGCGAAGTCAATGCCAAACAAATGGCCGCGGCTTTTATCCGTGGCAGTGAAGTGGCTTATAAAGCCGTCATGCGGCCGGTCGAAGGAACGATATTGACGGTATTGCGCGAAAGTGCGGCCAATACTGCGAAATTCGTTGAGAAAAATCCGAATATCTCCATCATTGAATTTATGGATGTTTTAATAAAGGAAGCACATGTTTCCTTGCAAAATACACCGGAATTACTGCCGGTCCTCAAAGAAGTCGGTGTCGTTGACAGCGGCGGTGCCGGACTGGTCGTTATCTTCGAAGGATTCCGATACGCCTTGGCAGGAGCGCCGGTGGAGTTGATGGCCAACATCGACACTCATGCCAGTGCACAGCTGGACATGGCGAACGATGAATTTGGTTATTGTACGGAATTTATCCTGCGATTGGAACATGAAAAAAGAGATTTCTTCTCAGAAGACAAATTAAAGCGCGATTTGGCCCGTATGGGTGACTCGATCGTCATTGTCCAAGATGAAGATCTGGTCAAAGTTCACATTCACACATTAACACCTGGAGATGCTTTGAATCTTGCTCAGCGCTTCGGTGAATTTGTAAAACTGAAAATCGAAAACATGCAAGAGCAGCACGCAGCGATTCTTGAGCATTCACATGCTCACGGAGCTGAAAAACCGCGCAAAAAATATGGTATCATCGCGGTCGGTGCCGGTGAAGGCATCAAAACGATGTTTGAAGAACTTCGTGCGGATGTCGTCATCAACGGCGGCCAAACGATGAACCCGTCGACCGAAGATTTCGTGGCGGCCATTCGTTCACTCAATGCCGAACACATCATCTTGTTGCCAAACAATTCCAATATCATTTTGGCTGCTCAACAAGCGGAATCGATTTGTGACGAGCTTAATGTTCATGTGTTGATCTCGAAAACGATCCCGCAAGGATTAAGTGCTTGCATCATGTTCAATCCGGAAGTCGACATTGACAGTAATCTTGAAGAGATGAATGCGGCGATCGCACATGTCAAGACCGGTCAGGTCACTTATGCCATCAAAGACACAACGATTGACGGCAAGGAAATCAAAGCCAACGATTATATGGGAATAGTCGAAAAACATATCGTCGTCAGTATCCCTGATAAAATTGAGGCAGCTTGCCGGATGTTGGATCATCTGTTGGATGATTCGGCAGATATCGTTACAGTCATTGCCGGCGAAGATGCCAGTGATGAAGAAATCGAGCAAGTAAGCAGTTATTTAAAGAAGAACTTTAGAGCTGAGATTGAGGTGCACAAAGGTAAACAACCGGTGTACTCCTTTATCTTCGGCGTTGAATAAAAGGGCAATCGCCCTTTTTTCACAGGGGGAAGCATGAAAAGAAGCGAACTGACGCAACGCCAATGGGAAATCATTCAAATGTATGATATAAACACAGAGATCGACTGCTTGCGTTTATATCCTTTTCGCTATGAAGTGATCCAGGCAACGAATGAAGACGAACTTCAACCCAATGCCAATGTCACGATTGAAGGAGTCATCACTTCCGCCGTCTCGACCGTCCGGTATCAACGCAATCGCAGCGTTACACGCTTTACAATGTGCACAGAGCGCGATTGTTATACAATCTCGGCCTTTAACCGTCCCTGGTTTAAAGCGTCTATAGAAGGACGTGTGACAGTCATCGGCCGGTATGAAGGCAAAGGAAAAATAACCGCTGCCAACATTTTCTTCAAATCACTGGCTGAAATAGAAGGAGTTTATCCCGTCTACCCGCTCAAAGAAGGAATCAAGCAAAGCGATATCCGCAAAATCACGGCCAAGATCATATCGAAACACGCTGAAGAAATCCCGGATGAAATCCCGGAGTCTTTAAGAATCAAATACCGTCTGCTGCATCGTCGTGAAGCTTTGCGAAGACTGCACATTCCCAAAAGTTTGAAAGACGTCAGTGAAGCCACAAGAACCCTGAAATACGAGGAATTTCTGCGATTTCAGATGTCCCTGCTTTTAAAAAGCAAAAGCATCGGAAATCATTACAAAAAGCCGAAATCATTTGATCAAAATGGTATATCCTCTTTTATAAGTCAGCTACCTTTTGACTTGACACCCGACCAGCAAATCGCCATCAACGAGATTCTTGATGACTTAAAATCAAACAAACCCATGATGCGATTGCTTCAAGGCGATGTCGGTTCCGGTAAAACGATTGTCTCAGCCATTGCCATGCTGGCTGCAATCAAAGCGGGTTATCAAACAGCTATGATGGCACCCACAGAAATACTCGTTTCACAGCATGTGTCATCGTTGCGCAGGTTTTTTGCTTCAAGCAATATCCGAATCGAAGGGTTGACATCCTCGTTGGTGCAATCAGAAAAAAATCGTATAATCAGTGAACTCAAAAGCGGATCGATCGACATGATCATTGGGACTCATGCACTTTTCCAGTCTGCCATCGAATTTAACAACCTGGGATTGGTCATTACCGATGAACAGCATCGCTTCGGTGTAAACCAGCGTCGGGCACTGATAGAAAAGGGAAACGATGTCGATGTCTTAACCATGAGTGCGACACCGATACCGCGAACGTTGGCATCGGCGTTGTTTGCGGATATGGACGTTTCGACGATTGCTACGATGCCTTCGGGACGAATGAAGATACAAACGATTCTTATCGAAGAAAACAGCATCCGAACGATTTTGGATGATCTGCTCAATGAAATAGCAGGGGGCAATCAGGTATATGTCGTCTGCCCGGCCATTGAAGAAAGCGATGCGACTTCGATGCGCAACGTGACGGACATTTATCAATCGCTAAACAAGGCCATCGGAAAGAAAGTGCGTATGGCCATGCTTCACGGACAGTTGAAAAGTGAACAAAAAGAGCAAATCATGAGTGATTTTCACCAAGGGAAGCTGGATTTGATTGTTACAACGACTGTCATTGAAGTAGGCGTCCATGTGGAAAATGCCAACATCATGATCATATATGATGCTTATCGGTTTGGCTTATCCCAGCTGCATCAGTTGCGCGGGCGTATCGGACGTGGCAACAAACAGGGGAAATGCTATCTTTTAAGCTCACTCAAAGATGAAGAAAGTAAAGAACGTCTGATGACTCTGGTCAACAGTAATGACGGATTTGACATTGCCATAAAGGACTTGTCGATGCGCGGTCCGGGAGATTTATTAGGGAAACGGCAAAGCGGATTACCGCACTTTATCTTGGGTGATATCGTGGCTGATCAGAATATCTTGCTAACCGCCAAAGAAGATGCGAAGTGGATGGTTGAAAACAATCAGCATCCGGAGTACCAAGAGTTTGTGAAAAAAATAATGTATATCAACAACGATTTTAATCACGGTATCGATTAGTGTATAATGTATAAAGTCAGGAGGCAATCATATGAAAATCGGGGTAGATGTCATGGGCTCGGATTTGGGTCCGAAAGAATTGTTAAAGTCATGTTTGCGTTTTGTTAATGAAAATGATGTACAGCTGGTGATTTATGGTAATCAGGAAGATCTGGATTTCATCGATCATCCCCGCATCACTAAAATACCGACAACGTATGTTCTGACAATGGATGATGGTCCACTGGCAGTCAAGCGTCATCCCAATGCCAGTATGGTCAAAGCCATTACGGATTGCGTTGCAGGTGAAAACGATGCAGTAGTCAGTGCCGGATCATCGGCTGCGCTGCTTTCGTGCGGTGTCATGATTTCAAAAATGATTCCCGGTATTGAGCGACCGGCCTTTTTGGCAGCCATTCCCAATACGATCGGGACTTCGACTGTATTATTGGATATGGGAGCAAACTCAGAAAACAGCAGTGACCACCTGTGTCAGTTTGCTGTTTTGGGTCACGCTTTTGCACAAACGACCATGAACATTGAACGTCCGACTGTCGGATTGCTTAATATTGGAACTGAAGATAAAAAAGGGGATTTGGTACATAAGGATGCCGTTGTAAAATTACGCGCGATGGAGAAAATCAATTTCACAGGCAACATTGAAGGACGCGATGTTCTAAACGGTGTCGTTGATGTTTTGGTAGCGGATGGTTTCAGTGGCAATATTGCTCTAAAAACCGTGGAAGGGACCGTCGTTGCTTTTAATCAAATGATAAAAGAAGTCATCAAGACCAATCGTCTGACCATGATCGGCGGATATTTGATCAAAGAAGAACTTACCAAAATGAAGGACAAAATGAACTATCAAAAATATGGAGGAGCGTTGCTTGCCGGGTTGAACCATGTCATCATCAAAGCGCATGGTTCTAGCAATGAAGAAGCCTTTTACAATGCCATTCGTCAGGCACACAAACTTGTCAGCGGTAATGTCGTCGATAAAATCAAGAGGGATTTGTTATGAGTGTTACCGCTTATTTGAAAAAGATGGGCATCGAATGTCAAAGCGGCGGATACATCGAACAGGCATTTATTCATACTTCATTTGTCAATGAAAACAAAAATGCGAAAAACGACAATGAGAGGCTTGAGTTTATGGGAGATGCGGTCTTACAGCAATGGGTGTCTCATCAGCTTTTTTTAGTAAAACCGAGTCTTTCGGAAGGACAGATGACAACGTTGCGTGCACACTTAGTCAATGAGTCCTCCCTTGCAAAATATGCACGTGAGCTCGATCTTGCCCGCTTTCTGAAACTTGGGGTCGGAGAAGAGAAAACCGGCGGAAGAGACAGGGATTCGAATTTGGCTAATATGTTTGAAGCGTTTTTAGGAGCGCTTTTTCTGCAATGTTCATCAACGTCGGTAGACATTATTTTACAGCAGGTCATCACCCCTCAATTACAAAATGTCGATAATATCAAAAACACGGATTTTAAAACGCGCCTACAAGAAGTCGTGCAATCCGACTCTCGTAAGACCGTGGTGTATGAAGTCGTCCGGATGGTCGGTCCTTCCAATAAACCGGAGTTTGAAGTCATCGTTAAGCTTGATGAAATCATTTTAGGTCGGGGTCGGGGACTGAGCAAAAAGAAAGCGGAGCAGGAAGCTGCCCGAAATGCTTTCGATAAAATGGTACGCTGATGAACGATCAGTCATTTGTGCTTGAAAATTCAATCCTGAAAGTATCAATACTTTCATATGGAGCAACGATAAGTTCGATCATTGATAAAAGACTTCAAAGAGAACTGGTTTTAGGATTTAATGAAAAAACAAAATATGAAGCGTCGGATAAATACTTTGGTTGCACAGTCGGACGGGTAGCCAACCGGATATCATATGGTCGCTTTTACTTGAATCAAAAAGAGGTTCGGCTGCCCATCAACAATGCTCCTCACCATTTGCACGGCGGATTCTCAGGTTTTGACAAAAAGGAATTTTCGTGTAAGATGACCGAAAACAAGGTGGAGTGTACATACCTTAGCCGTGATTTGGAGGAAGGTTATCCTGGCAATCTGGGTGTAACGATCACTTATGCCTTGCATGATGAACAATTGATCATAAAGTCGCGATGTCTAAGTGATCAAGATACATTGGTCAACATCACCAATCACACGTATTTTAATCTTGATGCTGACAAAAAAACGATTATTGACCACAATCTGAAAATCTTGGCCGATCGAGTTTACCCGGTCGATGAATTCGGGTGTACCTTCAACCAACCGTTTTCTGTATCAAAAACACCTTTTGACTTTACTGACTTACGATCGTTGGCTGATAGTCTGGCAAGCAGTCATCCGCAAATCATCACTGCAAAAGGACTCGATCATCATTTTGAAGTGAATGGTGAAGGGTTAAGGCTTAGCGTCATTCTGTCTAATGAAGATATCTCACTTTCTGTCTATACAGACAAACCCGGAGTCCATGTATATACAGGCAATTATCTCAACGGGGAAGATATCGGATTTGATGGCGTAGTTTATCAAAAACATTGCGGGATTTGTTTTGAAACCCAGTATGTGCCTAACAGTATAAACTTTGATACAACAATTGCGCCTATCGTAAAAGCGGGAAAGATTCAAGAACACCTAACCGTTTTTGAATTTCAACAGATGTCAAAGAGGTAATTCATATGAATATAAATGCAATCAAAGAAAGCATAAACAACGGAAAACTGGATGATATTTTTCGAAAACTGACGGTAATCGATCAGCAGTCTTTTTCCAGAAGTCGCTGGCTGATGTTGATTGATGAATTCAGCCGGTATTTCAGCGAAACGGATATTTTTGGTTTCAGTGCGCCTGGTCGAAGTGAAATCGGCGGAAATCATACCGATCATCAGTGGGGCAGAGTGCTTGCTGCTGCGGTAAATCTCGATACGATTGCCGTTGTTGCAAAAAACAATTCTTCATTAATCAATATCCGTTCCAAAGGCTTTGATATCAAAGCGGTTGATATAAAAAAACTGTCGGTTTGTGATGATGAAAAACATACATCTGAGGCATTGATTCGTGGAGTATGCGCAGGATTTGCCGAAAAAGGCTATGCCATCGGAGGGTTCAATGCGGTCATGGATTCCCAGGTGCTTCCGGGTTCCGGGATTTCTTCATCCGCTGCATTTGAAGTGCTGCTTGGTCAGATTTTGTCGGATTTGTTCAATGATTCGATGGTTGATCATAAAACCATAGCTCTTGTAGGTCAATATGCTGAAAATGAATATTTTAAAAAGCCGTGTGGTTTAATGGATCAGATGACCAGTGCTGTAGGTGGTGTTGTGTTTATTGACTTTAATGAACCAAACCAGCCGGTCGTAGAACAAGTCGATTTTGACTTAAATAAAGCGGGTTATGCATTGTGTCTTGTCAATACAGGGGGTTCTCATGAAAATCTGTCTGATGCATACGCAAAGATGCCTCAGGAAATGAAAGATGTCGCACGGTATTTTAACCAGCCGGTACTATCAAAAATAACCATGAAGCAATTTCTCGAACATTTACCGCAAATCAGAGAACATTGCTCAGATCGGGCTTGTTTGCGGGCCTATCATTTTTTCAGAGAAACTGACCGCGTTATTGAACAAAAAAACGCCTTAATAAACAATGATCTTTCGACCTTTCTAAGATTGATCATCACTTCCGGTCAGTCATCATACATGTATCTCCAGAATGTTTATATGCCTGAAGATATCGAATTTCAACCGATAGCTGTTGCTCTGGCCTTAAGTCAGCACATATTGATTGACGGCGGCTACCGGGTACACGGCGGCGGTTTGGCAGGCACGATTCAAGCATTTGTTAAGTTAGAGCAGGTTTTTGAGTTTACAACAGCCATGGAGCATGTATTTGGCGTTGGCTGCACATTTGATCTTGCCATCCGATCCATTGGATCTGTGCAAGTATTCTAGAAGGAGACCCTATGGCTAAAATAGTTAAAAAAGACATCTTAAATTCAGGAGTCGTTTCGATGGAAATCGAAGCTCCAAGGATTGCTGCAAAGGCAAAAGCAGGGCACTTTGTGATGATTCGTGTCGATGAGCACGGAGAACGCTTTCCGTTGACGATTGCTGATACGAACAAATCATCAGGAACTGTCCGTGTCATTTTTCAGGTCGTTGGAGGCAGCACGATCAAACTTAACCGCTTAGAATCCGGTGATGACGTTAAAGATATCGTCGGTCCTTTAGGATTGCCGGTTCATCATGAAAACATCAGACATGCCATCGTGATCGGCGGAGGTGTCGGCTGTGCGATTGCTTATCCGCATGCCAAAGCTCTGAAACAACAACATGCAAAGGTCAGTTTTATCGCAGGTTTCAGAAACAAGGATTTGTTTATCCTTGAAGATGAAATCCGACAGGTTGCTGATCAAACCTATTTTACGACGGATGACGGATCTGCATATCGAAAAGGGTTTGTCACCGATGTATTGAAGGAAATACTGGAAAATGAAAGCGATGTGGATCTTGTAATTGCGATCGGGCCTTTGTTAATGATGAAAGCCGTGTCCAGTGTGACAAAAACTTACAACATCAAAACCGTGGTCAGTCTAAATCCGATCATGATCGACGGTACGGGGATGTGCGGTGGTTGCCGTGTCAAAATCGGTGAAGAGTACAAGTTTGCTTGTGTCGATGGACCGGAGTTTGACGGTCATCTCGTTGATTTCGATGAACTGTTTCTACGCAACTCAGCGTATGTTCAACAAGAAAAACACCTTTGCAAATTGCTTGAGGAGGATAAAAAATGATACAACCTTTAAAAACCCCCATGCCTCTAGCAGATGCTGAGGTACGAAATAAGGATTTTTCGGAAGTAGCACTGGGTTATACCCTTGAAGATGCAATCAATGAAGCCAGCCGTTGTTTACAGTGTCTTCACAAGCCGTGTGTCGCCAGCTGCCCGGTCAATGTCGATATACCGAAGTTTATACTTGCCGTCAAGGAAAACCGTCTGGACGATGCCTTGAGCATTATCCATCAAACCAATTGTTTTCCTTCGATTTGCGGTCGCGTATGCCCTCAGGAAGTCCAGTGTGAAAGCACTTGCGTCATGACCAAACGATATCAGGCAGTTGCGATCGGCCGTCTGGAACGTTACGTCGGTGATCATGCGCAATTGAGAATGGATATCAAGCCTTTGGATCAAAATAAAAAAGTGGCCGTCGTCGGAAGTGGTCCTTCCGGATTGGCTTGTGCGTATGATTGTGCTAAAGCCAGTTATGCGGTCACCGTATTTGAAGCTTGGCATGATGTCGGTGGGGTGCTGCGCTACGGTATCCCGGAATTCCGTCTGCCGAAAGCGACCGTCGATAAAGAAATCGATGTTTTGCGTCAACTCGGTGTCGAATTTGAATGCAATGTCGTCATCGGAAGAACCATTGAATGTGCGGAGCTCTTTGAAATGGGTTTTAAAGCCGTATTTCTAGGAACCGGTGCAGGACTGCCGACGTTTATGAACATAGAAGGTGAAGGGTCGATCGGTGTATTTTCAGCCAATGAATTTCTAACACGCGTCAACTTTATGAAAGCCGGACAACCAACGTATGATACACCATTGCTTACCGGAAAGCGGGTCGTCGTCGTAGGCGGCGGTAATGTTGCGATGGATGCGGCAAGATGTGCAAAACGTCTGGGCTATCAGACGACGATCGTT
>PHAF01000014.1 GCA_002841605.1 Firmicutes bacterium HGW-Firmicutes-10
TTCGAGTGGCTCACAAATGCGGATGACATGGCTCTGATTTGCGGATTGAGGTGGCTCTCATCCGCCGGATTTAGTGGCTCTGAATGAACGGAATATTCAACTAGCTTCTATGACTTCGCCCAACCATTCAAAAAAATGTTTATACCACCAACCGGCTTGAATGTCTCAATAAACAATTGAAACGTCAAACTAAGAAGAAAGAACAGTTTCTCAATGAAACCCCACTCGAACGCTTCGTCTGTATATCATTTTTCAAGTCGAATCATAAATATCTGAATCGGATCTACAAAGAATTTATAAAATTATAAAAAAATTAATACAATAATTCGAATAACTATAATTAATAAAGTTAATACTATTTTACACATAATGCTTGCTATTCCCTCTGTTTAGAGTATAATTTGACTTACAGGAGGTATATATTATGAATTTAAAATTATCAGCACCAAAAACCATTACTTTTATCATCGCAGTCGTAATGGCCGTTATAGGCTTATTAATATCACAAGGTATTGTCGGAGCGTTATTGTTTCCAGCACTTACTTGGATGCTTCTTGCCTTTGTAGTGTTAGCGCTAGGCAACCTTCTCAAAGGCCTATAGAAAAGAATAGAATACCTTCCTAGAGGTAGACTTTAAGACTGTTTGGGGATTGATTACTGTATTTTACAGGAATCAGTCCTTTTAATTTGCAATTATTCGTCTTATGTCATAGATATAAAATCGCGACCAAAATGAACCGATATCTTAATTTTGTTATAACTCAAACAAATCCCGGTCAAATTTACTCAAAAATTCAGCTCCGGTTTCTGTGACCAATATCATATCTTCAACACGCATATAGCACTCATCTTTGAAAAACATTTTCGGTTCACTGCAGAAGACCATTCCCGGTCGAAGGATAAAGTCCGTGTCGCGATTGACCATCGGATGTTCATGACAGTCGATACCAATCTGATGACCAAGCATTCCAATATCTTGAAAGCGTAAGTATTGCCCATATCCCAACTCTGTCACTTTCTTCAGAACCAGATCATAGAGTTCACTATTATTGGTTTTATGTGGGACAATGTTTTTCACCATATACTGTTGTCCTGCTTGTAGGGCTATATAACCATTCTTTACTAACTCAGGAGCTTTTCCAAAGTAGACCGTGCGTCCCCAGTCACTGCAATATCCATTGATGATATAACCGACATCAAAAGCAATGGCGGTGCCATCAATAAGAACACTGTCCCGAGAGAAAGTGAGTGCTTCTTTGGCTAGTTCTGTATGCCTTGTTTTTAATCCGCATGTAGGTGAAAAAGCAAAGTCGGGAATTTGATGTTGAAATCCGTAATCCATCAGTAATTGCTCAATCTCTCTTTGCGTCATACCGGCTTTCAGATTATCACAAACAAACTTCACGGCTTGATCCGTAAACTGTGCATTGGCTCGAAGGACTTCAATTTCCTGTTCGTCTTTGATCGTTCGGATATCATTCAATAACTCTTCCGCATCTACGATGTCAATGGTTGAATCTATGGCAAGCAGTGTTTCTTTCAGAAAGTCATGGCAATTGAAACCGACGCCGATCTTCTTCTCCTTGATGAAAAGAGAGATCGTGTCTTCCATTTGATCCAAGTAAGAAACATAAAGATTCTTAAAATCGGAAAAAGTGCTTTTCAGTTTCGGAATACAACAAATAAACCCCTCACCGCGATCATTGAGATAAAATAGTGCTTCAGGAACGTTTCTTGCGCTGAACTTTCCGGCAATATTATTCATAGACGTGCGTTGCCAAAAATAACTGGGTGTATCAGCCAAATACTGAAAGTTCGCACTGGAAGCATAAAGTAATCCACTCAGATCATTCTTCTTCATCAACTCCAATGTTTTTTGTATTCTGCTTTCTTTCATTGTTTGTCCTCGTTTCTATGGTTCATCAGAAATCTTCAATGTGCTTGTTAAGGTTTGGTATGTCGATCATATAGCCCGCAGATGTTTTGGTTAATATCCCCTTGTCTGTAAGGTGTGTGATCGTTCGTAAAAGATGTCGATAACTAGCACCTAGCATATCTGCCGTATCGGTCAGGCGGGCATCAAAAAGACCTTGATTATGTACTTTCAATAAGTGAATGCACAACCGATATTCCAAAGGCATCAAACGGCTGGAAGCACTGTGCTGTATCGATGCATAAAGTTTTTGAGCTAGGATTTCCGAGATTTTACGCATAAAGAGATTATTGTTCAGAAGATAGTCACGATACTCGGCCAATGGAATGGAAATGCACATAAGCTCCGTATCAGCGACGATAGTTGTCATGGTTGCGAAGTTCATGATGAGTTCATAATCGCCAATGACGTAACCCTTTTTGAAAATGTTTAGAATAAGTGATTTCCCGTTGCGTTGGTTAACAGTAGAACGTCCGTGACCGGAAACACATATCAAAAAACGACCGAGTAAGTGGTTCTCCCGACAGACGAGTTCTCCTTTATCATATTTAAATAAACTGAGACTTGTCCGATCGATATCCTCAATCCCGAAGTTTGTTAGTGTTTCAATATATTTCTCATCAAAAATGAATTTACGCATTTCATCACCATGTGACACATGTCATATCTTTTCTCATTATAACAAGATAGAATAAGGTTATAAAGAACAAATAACGGAGGATACCATGGACTTTCTGACACTAAGTAAAAAAAGATATTCTGTACGCAGCTATGCGGATACACCCGTCAGTGATGAACTGATCGAAAAGCTGTTGCTTGCGGCACAAAATGCGCCTTCAGCCCACAACAACCAGCCACAAATCATATATGTCATGCGTTCGAAAGAAGCGTTGGACATCGTGGATGCATCGACACGAGCCCGCTTTGGGGCTCCGCTGGTGTTTGTGGTTTGTTATGATACTGAATTAAGCTGGAAAAGTAAGGACGGTAGGGACAGCGGTATCGTGGATGCGAGCATCGTGGCGACACACATCCTGCTAGAAGCGACGGACTTGGGATTGGGCTCGGTATGGGTCGGTCTGTTTAAACCAGATGTATTAAGAGAAAAACTTGAATTGCCAGAAAATATCATTCCGGTCTGTGTATTGCCAATTGGTTATGCTTCTGAAACCAGCGTTCCATTAAACTTGCATGATCAACGCCGACCCTTGTCGGAAACCATTCGATTTTTATAAAACTAACTCGCTTACGCGAGTTTTTAATATGTCTCAATAATAGGACACTTTTTTATGCCATAAACTCAACTTAGTGATATAATTAACATGACATTAAATATGCCACATCATTCAATACCAAGGAGGTGTTACTTATGAACACCAAGATGAAACAATGCCATTCGTGTGGTGCTTTTATGAGTATTCGATCAAAAAAGTGTTTTAAATGCGGTAGTGTTGATTTGGGTAGCGACCACAACGTAATCACTTGCCCTACCTGCGGGTTTGAACTTGAACTCGAAGGAAATCATGCGGAATGCGCATTTTGTGGAGAAACGATATCGATCAATGATCACTATGTCGTTCACTCAAAATACCGTGGTGATTTCTTTGAGAGTTACCACTAAGTCGTTGAAGAAGATATTGTAAAATCCCTTTTTTCCTGGTCATAGATTCAAAAGCGAGAGTATGTTTATCCCGAAGTTTTTTATATACTGAAAACGTAACCATTTAAGCATCTTACTAAAAAGGCTCACTTTGATGTGAACCTTTTTTAAACTATGGAATATATCTATCGTAAGGTTGAATTTTAAAGTAAATGTTGCTCTGATCTGTTTTATACTCGTAAGCAAAATCTTGTGACAGTTTGAGTTGCTTAGAATATTCTTGAGCATTTGGTAATTCGTAATTAATTTTAAAATCAAACTCAAAATAGTCTAGATTATTATACATACTTAGAAACTCATTCTGACTCACAGTCTTAGAATGGAATGGGTAAGCGTGCCCTGTGTATTCTGTTAAGTAAATGGGCACCAACATCGTTTGACCGGGGACCAATCGTGGAATAACAACGTTTTTAACAGGGAGGAACAACTCGAAATATTTGGTGCCGCCAAAACTTGCACTTAAAGTCATCTTATTACCATCAGCCATTTCACTTTGAGCTAATGTTCGGTGGATACGACCTTCCAGTACACCAGGGGCTGTTACTTCTTTCGTGTTGTTTGTTATTTCAATATGCATATATGCCGGGCGATACAAAGCTTTTGAATAAGGTCGAACAAATGTCCAGTTCAAAGGATTGGGAGAGCTGCCTGAACTAGCACTTTGATTTAACTCTTTGGAGATTCCTTTCCCCAAATCCTTGATGGTATCCATATTGAAATCGGTATCTGGCAAACCGAGTTGAGTGAGTGCTGTGGCCGCAAGATAATCAGTACCCATCTTCGTTAAATCATCAAAATTTGGCAATGTTGGAGGTATTCCCAGTGTGACCAGACCATAGTCGATTAATTTCTCAAGTTCTTTTTGAAGATCATCGCGCCATTTGTCAGGTATCAGTGGCAGATTCTGTGCCACAAATTTCGCCAGACCAACTTTTGCATCAGCATAAGCTTTTGAAACCCAGTTTGTGACTTTGGCAACAAAACTGACAATATCACTGAAATAATCAGATACAGCATCCCATGCTTCTTTTATCCAGGATTCATCCTGCTCACTTGGAGGAGTAAATCGAATGACCGTTCCTACTTCATACCCAGGGACAAGTTCACTACCTAATGGAACTTGCTCAGGGGGTATAAACGAGAAGTACTCTTTAAATGTCGGTTGTCGGACAACTTCGTACCAGTACATCCAATCAAAGTACTCCCATTGGATGGGCTCGTACTCAACGAGTTTGACTTGCGGGATATTGGCATCGATTTTCTTTACCTCTGGAGGTACAAAATATGTAATTTCAGATTTTGAGTCACCATAGTTTACTTTTACGACTTTTGAGTAGTTTGCTTTAACTGTTCCGGGAACACTGCCAGGCGAAAGCGCGACGAATCTTATATAAAATACATTAGTGGAAGTATTCGTCATTTTACTGAAGTCAATCGGTATCGAATAGGAAGTTGTGGGAAGATTGGCAAATAGTTCGCTACCTTTTTTTATTTCTTTTTGATAGATCAGACCAGTAGGATAACGCCAACCATCCAAACTGCTATCCGGTTTTATACGGGTCACTTGTATTAAAAATGTGTCGGTTGTCTTCGGATATCCCTCAGGACGAAAGTGCCATGGAGATTTCTCTTTGGGTTGATAATGAATTTCGGTGTTCTTAACCAATGTATTCTGAAATTCACCGGTAAACATTGGATTCCCTTGTTTTTCAGTGGATAACAGATCATAAAGCAATACAAAAGGAATGGAACTGCTTGATGATTGTGTTAACCTGTCGCCATAAAGAATTTCCAAGCCATATCCGGGATTGCCTATGGGCTTATCATTTTCATCAAGGCCAATTACCCGAACATAGAAAACGACTTGCTTCGGATTGAGATAATCGCCTTGAATCATAGATAGACCAGTAAAAACTCTTGAAACAATACGGTTTACTCTTAAACCGTACATATTTCTGAAATCAATCGTGAACTCCTTCGTCTGTGCCTCAAGTTCACCACTACCTAGCAGTCCCGCCGGATTCTTCCAATTTGAATCAGCATTATTAAAAGGATGCTCACTGACTTGCCAAACGAGTTTTTTAGTGTTTGAATTATTCTCGACGATGGCGAACCAGCGTTTCTCATCACCGCCCTTCTGAACAAATGCCGTTCGATGACCGTTACTGTAAACGGGAACCGGATCGACAAATGGGGTTGTTGGATTACTTATTGAAGGGTTAATCAAAATCGAAGCAAGAGTTTTAGAGGGCAATTTTGCTGGTTTACCCGGGGCGGTAGATGCATATAAGGTAACACCAGAAGAAAACTCCCTAAATATGAAGCGATTACTAAGCGAGTCAAAATTCAGTTTCTTAACATCAATGATTGGTTCTTCCGGATCTTTTGGGAAATAAGTTAAATCCTCTACCTTGATAACCTCTTCAACAGGATCGTCAACAGGATCAACAATAGGATCATCGATCGGATCTTCATCATTTTTCGGATCATTATCAATCACCGTAGAACACGCGGATAATGTTCCAAATATCAAAAAAAGCGAAAGCAAAAACAGTAGTGCGCGTGAAGCCCAATGGTTTTTTCTCATAACATGACCTCCTTCTTTAAGGGCGGTACAAACGTTGATGATATGGATTGGATGTCTACAAATATTCAGAAGTCAGCTGCTACATATTTATATAAATAATATATCATATTTAAGGTGAAAGTGAATCTGCTATAATGAAACAAAGAAGTAAAATGCTAATGAAGGGAGATAATATGTCAAAACCAGCACTCATAATTATTGATATGCAAGTCGGAATACTCGAAGATCCGGACTTTCCGATTCTCCAAGCTCAACAACTCATCGATAACATTAATCATTTGATTGAGAAGGCAAGAGGAAATGATGCGTTGATTATTTTCATACGACACACGGAAGCAGTGGGATCTCCGTTAGAAATCCATCAAGCCGGATGGCAGATTTCGACACATCTGCAACTGCATTCTAGCGATCTTGTTATTGACAAATATACACCAGACAGTTTTTACAAGACTTCGTTAAGAGATGTTCTAGACAAACATGATGTAAAGCATCTGATCATTACGGGAGTTCAAAGCGAATATTGCATTGATACGACTTGTCGAAGTGCATTTGCTTTGGGATATGGAACGATTTTGATTGAAGATGGCCACAGCACATGTGACAGTAATAGCCTGCTAGCCGATCAAATCATCAAGCATCACAATCAAGTACTGGGTAATTGGTTTGTTACACTAAGAAAACATGACATGATTGATTTTGACTGAAAATATGTAAAACTAGTCACCATATTCGGATAGGTCATAGACAATATCACGTGTTAACGATAAAATTATTACAGAACGACATAACTCACAGGGGAGGACTTATGGCTATTGTAAAAGCAATCAATATCAGTGATAAAAAGGGGGTCATAAAGACTCCAATCGAAGTAGGGGAATTTGAAGTCGGTTTTGGATTGGCTAAAGATGCTCATGGAGGCGATTGGCATCGCCAAGTAAGCTTACTTGCCCAAGAAAGCATCGACAAAATGACTTCAATGGGAGTTAAGGATTTGGTACCAGGAAAGTTTGCTGAAAACATCACAACAGAAGGAATTGAGCTACATAAACTTCCGGTAGGGAGCAGATTTTCGATTAATGATGCATTGTTTGAAGTTACCCAGATTGGGAAAAGCTGTCATCTAGGCTGCGAAATACGCCATTTGGTCGGAGATTGCATCATGCCCAGAGAAGGAATATTTGCGACTGTATTGGTCGGAGGATCAGTTAAGTCCGGAGATGAAATCATTTTGGAATAATTGATTAATGAAGGGTTCTTCTTGAAATTTTAATCAAATTTTAATCGATGATAAAGAGTAATTACATTTTGGATTGTTACAATGGGTTCAATCAGAAAGAGAGGATTAAATCCATGATTACAATTGAACAAGTAGAGAAGCTTAGAAAGTATACAGGAGTATCTTACACATTAGCAAAGGAAGCCCTCGAAGAAACCGACGGGGATCTTCTTGAGGCAGTGATTTTGTTGGAAAAACAACAAAAATTGCAACCACAATCTGAGAAAACTAATGTCAGATCCGATCATGTTGAAGAAGAAAAAGTAGTCGAAGATAAGAAAAAAGAAAGAAAAGATTCTGAAGCCAATGAAACATTCAGAGAATTCATCCGGTTTATAAAGGACTTATTACACAAAGGGAACACCAATCGCTTCGATGTCGTCAAGGACAAAAAAGTCGTCATGATGATCCCAATGACTCTGTTTGTCATATTGATCCTGTTTGCATTTTGGTTTATGTTACCGCTTCTTATCATAGGATTGTTCTTCGGTTACGGATATCGATTTAGTGGAACGGATCTTGAAAAAACCAATGTCAACGAAGCTGTAGAGAAAGTATCAGACGTAACCTTGAAAGCCGGAGAGATCGTAGCAAAAGCAGCCAGTGATTTATCAAAAGAACTAAACCAAAAAAAGGATGAATAACCTATGGAGAGAATTCTTATCATCGAAGACGAAGAGAAAATTGCCCGATTTGTTGAGCTTGAACTAACACATGAAGGCTACCAGGTCGATAAAGCAATGGACGGACGGGACGGGTTAGAGAAAATCAAAACCCGTCCTTTCGACTTGATTTTGCTTGATGTGATGCTTCCGGGCATCAATGGTGTCGAAGTTCTGCGTAGAATCAGACAAACCAGTGAAGTCCCCGTCATCTTGCTGACTGCGAGAGATTCAGTAGTAGATAAAGTGACCGGGCTGGATGCCGGTGCAGATGATTATGTGACCAAACCTTTTGCTATTGAAGAATTGTTGGCAAGAGTCAGAATGACGCTTCGCAAAACGAAAGGTGTTCGAAACACAATGTTGACAGCCGGTCAGTGCCAGTTGGACATCATTCTTCGAACTTGTTCAGTTAACGGTGTTGATATCGAGTTGACAAAAAAGGAATTTGACTTGTTACAGGCTTTGATGGAAAACAAAAATCGCATACTATCCAGAGAGGTCTTGCTTGAGAAAATCTGGGGATATGAGTTTGATGGAACGACCAATGCCATCGATGTTTATATCCGGCATTTACGCCAAAAAATTGAAGAGCCCTTTAACTTGCGATTGATTACTGCTATACGCGGAATTGGCTATGTGATCAAAGATGAGTAAACCTTCTAAAAATATAAACAAAAGTAAAAAAGCCAGTCAGAGCCGCTCTTCTATCGTAATTAAACTCAATTTGGCAATGATGGGTCTTTTAATATCTGCAATGATATCAATCAATGTCATCTTTGTCTTAACTTCCTTCGTTTATATTGCATATCAAAGTGAAGTAACCGCAAACCAACTCTTGAATCAAACAGAAATCACTGAAAATATATCGTCAGTCGAAACAAGTTTTCTGGACTACACCTTTGTTTACAGCGAATATGCCAGTGGTTGGAACTTTTTGGATTACGTTGTAAATTTGTTGCCTTTTCAATCCGAAGGTCAGAGAAGTTTTGAATACAGAAGTCAACCGGATCTTTCTTGGACCCAAAACTGGTCAAACATCCACTATCGTATTTTTATTCCTTATGAAAGCGGATATGTCTTGATCGACCGCTCACTCACGCAACCTCTTCAAAGTTTATTTTGGTTATTTATGATATTGTTTGGTTTTGAGTTATTATTGATCGTGTCACGTTTCTCTAAAAACCATATCAAGATTGCGGATGCACTGAAACCACTCACGCAACTGACTGAATCAGCCAAAAACCTTCAAGAAGACATGCAAGCGATGGCCTCATACAAAAAGACGGACATTAAAACCATGGCAGGTGCGATCAGTAAAATCGACGCAAAGAAGCTGGATCAGAAAGCTTTCGTTGAATACGATCAAGAAGAATTAAGAGACTTGGCGGACGCTATCAATGACATGCTCATACGTATCAATGAATCCTATCAATCTCAAGTGCGCTTTGTTTCTGATGCTTCTCATGAGTTACGAACACCCGTTGCTGTGATTCAGGGGTATGCCAACATGTTGGACAGATGGGGCAAGAATGATGAGAAAACCCTCCAGGAATCCATTGAAGCCATTAAGAGTGAGTCTGATCATATGAAAACACTGATTGAGCATCTGTTGTTTCTGGCACGTGGAGATAGTGATACCATAAAACTTCAACTCGAAAACTTTGATGTCAATGCATTGCTTGAGGAAGTAGTTAAAGAAGCACGATTGATTGATGAAGGGCATGAGTACCAATTTCAGCAAAATGAATCTGCCTGGATCATTGCGGATAAGTCCTTGATCAAACAGGTATTACGAATACTTGTAGACAATGCCAGCAAGTATTCACCGGAAGGCGAGAAGATTATACTAAAACTTTCAAAACAAGAGCATCAAGTTGATATATCTGTACAAGACAATGGCATAGGTATTAAACCTAAGGATGTCCCACACATATTCGATCGTTTTTACCGCTCGGACGAATCCCGAGATAAAAAAACCGGAGGTTCCGGCTTGGGATTAGCAATTGCCAAATGGATCATCGAGAAACACGGCGGTCAGTTTCAAGTAATAAGCCGGGTCGGAATCGGTACACGGATCACTGTATCCTTACAAATTCATCAATGAAAAACGAGCTCAATAGAGCTCGTTTGCATTGAAATGATTTATTCACGTTTTTAAAGATAGAAATGGTTGACGAATAATAAGAAAACAAATATACTATATTCATACTTTATTACTTTAGTGTAATAAAGCGAGAGGTTATATATGAACAAGATTGCGTTTGCATTGGCTCATCATCATCACACCTAGAAGTTTGCGACCAAAGACTCAGTCACGGATGCAAGCTCTTATTGTCATGAAAGCCGGCATCCGCAGAATCTCACTGAATATATCATGAGCATGCTGTTCCGGCATGCTTTTTTATTGAAAGAGGTAAAATATGGTACAACTTAAAAATCTGTTGCCCGAAGGCGTCGAGACGCTTTACGGAGATGAATATGCATTTAAAGATGAAATATTAAATAATGTTAAAAATACTTTTCGAAGCTATGGATACCGTCAGATTTTGACACCTACATTCGAGTATTTTGATATGTACAAAGAAATGTTTGGCGGGATTAATTTCAGACAGATGCTCAAATTCATAAGCCCGCAAGGGGATGTCATGGTACTACGGCCTGATGCAACGATTCCTGTTGCCCGTATGGCCGCAAAAAATACCAGAGATAAAGATGAATATCTGAAGTTTTTCTATACCGCACCGATTTTCAGGCAATTGGAAGCACAAAAAGGTGATGAACGAGAGTTTCTTCAAGCCGGTGTGGAGTACTTCGCAAATCCTAACCCGGAATGTGACGCTGAAATCATTGCCATTGGTATTAAAACACTGTTGGATAACGGTATCGAAGACTTTCGCATCGATTTAGGACAAGTGGGCTATCTGGGATCTTTGCTTGAAGAAGCTGAACCGGACCAACAAGTACGCAAACAAATCATTCAACTGATTGAAAGCAAAAACCAAGGAGACCTTAGATCGTATCTTGATCAACGATCGATGGATGATCGATATAAAGAGTTGATTTTGAATGTTGTCACGATGTACGGAAATCCGCAAGAAGTCTTGCCTTTAGCTCAAACATGCGCAATCAATGACGGCATGAAAAAGGCCATCGATAACTGTGAAGAAGTAGTTAGGATCTTAGAAGACTATGGCTATGGGAAATATATCATATTTGACCTTGGCTTTACGAATCCTCTAAACTATTACACAGGAATCATTTTTAAAGGATATGCAGATAACTTCGGCAAAGCCATCATGCAAGGCGGTCGCTACGATCAGTTAACAATGAACTTCGGCATATACAAACCAGCATGCGGATTTGGTATCAACATCAACTACTTGGTTGAAATCGTAAGCCTGATTAAAGCCAAAGATACCGTCATTTGTTATACCGATTATTTGATTCTATATGAAAAAATCAGTCGGAAGCAAGCTATCACAATTGCTGAGAAGTTAAGAAAGCAAGGTTATATTGTCGAAACCAATGAACTGACCGACATCAACAGGCAGGCTTACCTAGCTAAACAAAGAAACATTCGTGATATATTAGTCGTAGAGAAGAATGAACTAAATGTAATTGAAGTCATTCAAAATGGAGTGACCAACGATATCAAGGAGATACTGAATCGTGGATAAAGTTAAAATCGCGCTAGCAAAAGGTCGTACGGCAGATATAGCCATCGAGATGCTTGCTCAAGCAGGAATCGTGTTTAAAGATTATTCAAAAAACAGCAGAAAACTGATTTTCAAAGATACTTCGGGTGAAGTTGAGATGATCTTGGTGAAATCCGGTGATGTACCTATCTATGTTGAAAAAGGTGCGGCGGATGTTGGTGTCGTAGGGAAAGATGTATTGCTTGAAGAAGAAGCTGATATATTTGAAGTGCTGAATCTGAAATTTGGGCAGTGTCGGATGTGTGTGTGCGGTAAGAAAGATTTTGAATTGTCCTTGAACCGAAAATTGATCGTTGCTTCCAAGTATCCCAACATTGCTAAAAATTACTTTAACAGCAAAGGGATTCACAGTGAAATCATCAAACTCAACGGATCCGTCGAATTAGCGCCGATCATCGGACTTGCGGATGTGATCGTAGACATCGTGGAATCCGGGAAAACACTAAAAGAAAATCATCTGGAAATATTGAAAGATATTTTTGATATCAGTGCCAGACTGGTAGTCAATAAGGTCAGCCTGAAAACAAAATCTGAGATTATTAAGAATTTGATCAATAAACTCGAAGAGCTGACTCAGAAAGGAGAATTTCAATGAAAATCATCGAAGTGTTTGACACGAATGTTAAAAAAGTTCTTGATCGATTGATTAAAAGAGGCGATGAGGACTTCCTCGATGTCGATTCGAGAGTTACCGAAATTTTGAAGAACGTGAAATCACATAAAGATGAAGCCCTGTTTGAATACACGAAGCAGTTCGACGGCGCAGCATTGACAGAACTAAGAGTTACGGAAAAAGAGATTGAAGAAGCAATGGGACTTGTAGATGATGAACTCATTGAAATCATGAAGGAAGCCGCAACGAATATCCGCGAGTATCATCAACTTCAAAAAGAGAAAACGTGGCTTCAAACCAAGGAGAATGGCATCATCCTTGGACAGTTGATCACACCGATCCAACGGGTCGGGATTTATGTTCCCGGCGGAAAAGCCGTGTATCCCTCAACCTTATTGATGAATGTCATTCCGGCACAAATCGCTCAAGTCGAGTCGATCGCGATCGTAACACCTCCCAATAAAGATGGCACTGTAAATCCGCTGATTTTGGCGGCTGCGAGAATCGTCGGAATAACAGAAATATACAAAGTTGGTGGAGCACAGGCAATAGGTGCGCTGGCTTATGGCACTCAGACAATAGATTCGGCAAGTAAAATCGTCGGGCCCGGCAATATCTATGTTGCTCGGGCAAAGAGATCGGTGTATGGACTTGTTGATATTGATATGATCGCCGGACCAAGTGAGATTTGTGTCGTTGCGGATCAATATGCCAATCCAAAGTTTGTAGCTGCTGATCTGCTCTCACAAGCAGAACATGACGAAATGGCCTCGGCCATCCTTGTGACACACGATAGAGAACTCGCATTGAATGTCATCAGAGAAGTTGAAAGTCAGTCAGAGAACAGTGTTCGAAGGGATATCATCGAAGAATCCTTGTCCGGCTATGGGTACATTTTCTTAACCAAGGATATTGAATCATCCATCGCATTAGCCAATGAACTGGCTCCTGAACATCTGGAACTCATGGTGAAAGATCCGTTTTCCTACTTATCACAAATCAAAAATGCCGGAGCGATATTTTTGGGTGATTACACCCCAGAACCCATCGGAGATTACTTTGCCGGACCAAATCATACTCTACCGACTTCATCGAGCGCGAAATTTTCGTCCCCTTTGGGAGTCTATGACTTTATGAAAAAGTCGAGCATCGTATACTATCCGAAATCAGCACTTGACGAAGTAGCAGATAAAGTTATAAAGTTTGCTGTAAGCGAGGGATTGGATGCCCATGCCAACGCGCTAAGAGTGAGGAAATGACATGAATCAAAACGTAAGAGCTAAAATCGTGAATCTTGTGCCTTATAAAGTAAGTGAGACGAACTATCGCTGGACACTCAATGCCAACGAAAGTCCCATCAACTTATTTGATCAGTGGCAGGATGAAATTCTCAGTGAACTGAAAAAGGAAAGCATCAATCTTTACCCCAGTGCAAACTGCGATTCATTGCGAGAACTACTCGCCACATATAACTCATGTTTACCAGAGAACATCGTTTGTGGAAACGGTTCGGATGAAATCATCAAAATGGTCACCGAAGTATTCGTTGATCAAAAAGATAAAGTCGTCATCCCTACACCAACATTCTCAGAATACTTCACATCCGTAGCGGTTGCCGGCGGAGAAGTCATCGAAGTACCTTCGAAAGCCGACTTTACATTTGATGTCGATGAAATTATTTTTCAGGCAAATCAAAACAATGCAAAACTTATATTCTTATGTGTGCCCAACAATCCTACCGGATCAGCGCTACCGGATACAGAGATAGTGCGGATCATTAATGACACGCAGTCCATCATTGCGATCGATGAGGCATACTTTGAATTCTATGGAAAAACATCGGCTGCAATCGCACTAAAAAATGAGCGAGTAATCGTCATGCGGACGCTTTCAAAAGCCTTCGGTGTTGCGGGTATACGCTTAGGATATGCCATAGCAAGCCCTGGGATGATCGATCTTGTTCAACGAGTACGCATGCCCTACAATATCAGTGCACTGACACAGGCAGTTGCCAGGGTCGCTGTGCGCAACATTGAGCAAATGCGTGCAATCACTCAAACCATGATCGAACAACGCAACCGCATTGTTGCTCAATTATCCACTTTACCTATTGAAATATTTGAAAGTCATACCAATTTCATACTTTATCGAAGTGACCGATATGTTCAACTGATGGAAGCATTTGAAGGTGCAAGCATTGGTGTTCGGGCATATCCTAAAAATCCATTATTAAAAAACTGCATTCGAATCAGTTTAGGAACTATTGAAGCAAATGATGCGGTCATCGCCGTATTTAAGGAGGTTTATCAAGATGTCTAGATTCAGTCAAATGGTACGAAATACCAATGAAACAAAAATAAATCTCAGTTTTGAACTTGACGGAAAAGGCGTATTTTCGGGTTCAAGTGGTGTACGCTTTCTCGACCATATGCTCGAACTATTTACCAAACACGGACGGTTTGATTTGGCAGTTCAATGCCAGGGTGACATCGATGTGGATGCTCACCACTCCGTTGAAGATATTGGGATATGCTTGGGATTAATGATTAAAGAAGCATTGGGTGATAAGCAAGGTGTCGTACGATATGCGACGACATTCACTCCGATGGATGAAGCTTTGAGCCGCATATGCATCGATATCAGCAATCGCAGCTTTTTGGTTTTTGATGCAATATTTACCAATGACAGAGTCGGAGATCTTCCGACAGAACTTGTTGAAGAGTTCTTTCGGGCAGTCGCATTTAATGCCGGACTGACCTTGCACATGGCTGTTGAATATGGAAAAAATAATCATCACATGATTGAAGCTTTGTTTAAAGGGTTTGGTCGTGCATTACGTGATGCAACACGGGTTGATGCGTCGATTGAAGGTGTGCTGTCTACGAAAGGACAGTTGTAATCCATGATTGTCATCGTTGATTATGGCGTCGGCAATATCCGTAATGTCGAGCGTGCATTGACTAAATTGGGGATGGAAGTCATTGTTACAAGAGATATCGAGATGATCGATCAAGCAAAAGCAATCATATTACCCGGCGTCGGTGCTTTTCGTGACGCCATTGGGAATTTGATCAAGTATGACTTGGTTGATTGTCTGAAGCGAAATGCGGAAAAGGGCACTTGGATCGTGGGAATCTGCTTGGGCATGCAACTTCTATATGATAAAAGCTATGAAGATGGTGAATATGAAGGATTGGGGCTGTTACGAGGTGAAATCGTAAAGTTTGACGATAGTGATTTGAAAGTCCCGCACATGGGTTGGAATCGTTTAATCAAGCAGCGTGAGGACGAATTGACCCAAGATCTTACAGATCAGGATTATGTGTATTTTGTTCACTCCTATTATTTAAAAAGTGATGATAAGGAGCAAATCATCTTCACCAGTTCATATGGTGTCGATGTACCCGCCATCGTACGCAAAGACAATATCATCGGCATGCAGTTTCACCCGGAAAAAAGCGGAGCTGTCGGTGTCAAGATTTTGAGAAATTTGAAGGAGTTGATCGTATGATCGTATTTCCAGCCATTGATATTCGTGATGGCCAATGTGTCCGTCTTATTCAAGGCCGTGCCGATCAACAAACCGTTTACTATCAAGACCCGGTAGAAGTAGCGAAACTGTGGGAAAAACAAGGAGCCAAATACTTACACGTCATTGACTTAAACGGGGCATTTGGTCAAAGCAATTTGAATCGGGCAGTCATAACAGAAATCGTCCGAACCTTGAATATTCCGATCCAAGTCGGAGGTGGCGTGCGGTCGCTTGAAGATGCGAAGGCATTGCTTGATTGCGGTGTCAATCGTGTGATCCTTGGTACAGCTGCTATCAAAAATCCATCACTGCTTGAAGAATTGCTTGTATTATATAAAGAGAAAATCGTCGTTTCCCTGGATTGCCTGGATGGATTTATCCAAGTTGAAGGCTGGGTTGATGGAAGTACGGTCGATGCTTTCGAGTTTGCTCAGACATTAAAACATAAGGGCGTGAAAACAATCGTTTATACCGATATATCGAAAGACGGAATGTTGCAGGGGCCTAATTTCGAGCAGTTGTCACAAATTCAAAAAAGCGGATTGGATGTCATCGCTTCTGGAGGAGTATCCTCGATTGACGATGCATTGAAAATCAAGGAAATGGGAATCTACGGGGCAATCGTGGGGAAGGCATTATATGAGAAGAAAATCGATTTGAAAGAATTGTTGGAGGTCGTATGTTAACCAAACGAATCATTCCTTGCCTTGACGTTCGCAACGGACGAGTAGTAAAGGGAACAAAATTTACGGATATACGGGATGTCGACGATCCGGTCGTTTTGGCCGCATTTTATGCGCAAGCCGGCGCAGACGAGCTGGTTTTTTATGACATCACAGCATCGAGTGATGAACGGGAGATCTTTCTAGACATCGTCAAGAAAACGGCGGATACCATTGATATTCCTTTTACGATCGGTGGTGGGATCCGGTCACTGGCCGATTTTGATCGGTTAATGAAAGCCGGAGCGGACAAAGTGTCGATCAATTCACCGGCCGTCAATGATCCTCAACTGATCAAAGAGGCAGCGCTTCGCTATGGAAGTCAGTGTGTCGTCCTTTCGATGGATGTAAAGAAAAATGATAAAGGCCGTTGGGATGTATATGTCAAAGGCGGGCGGGAATATACCGGGTTGGATGCGATCGAATGGGCGAAGCGCGGTGTTGCTTTAGGTGCAGGAGAAATCGTCCTTAACAGCATTGATACCGATGGTGTGAAAGATGGATATGCTCTCGAAATTACCCGGGAAATAAGTGATTCTGTCCGGGTTCCGGTCATTGCTTCCGGAGGTGCCGGTAACATGGAGCATTTCTATGAAGTGTTGACGGATGGAAAAGCGGATGCGGCACTATCGGCTTCCGTATTTCATTTTGGTGAAATCGAAATCCGAAAACTAAAAGAATACCTTAAGAAAAAAGGTGTGGAGGTAAGGCTATGAGTATAAATGATCTTCGTTTTGATTCAAGCGGTCTGATTACGGCTGTTGTCCAGGATGTATTTACCAAGGAAGTCTTAATGGTAGCTTATATGAATCAAGAAGCACTGGATCAAACGATTTCGACCGGGAAGACCTGGTTCTTCAGTCGAAGCCGTAATCAACTGTGGCATAAAGGAGAAACCTCCGGGAATTTTCAGACGGTCAAAGCAATTCGCTACGACTGCGATGGGGATGCTTTGTTGATTGAGGTCGAACCGATGGGGCCTGCTTGCCATACCGGAGAACAATCTTGTTTTTACCGTAACATCGTCGAAGGTGAATCAACTGAAAACGTTTCTATTATTACCCGCCTTTTTGAAACCGTTAAAGAAAGAAAAGCCAACCCGAAGGAAGGCTCTTATACAAATTATTTATTTGATAAGGGAATTGATAAAATCTTAAAGAAAGTCGGAGAAGAGACCAGCGAAGTCATCATTGCTGCGAAAAACGACTCAAAAGATGAACTGGTTTACGAAACCGCAGATCTTGTTTATCACATGACAGTATTACTGGTTGAGAAAGGCATCGATCCTCAGGAAATTGCCAACGAACTGAAGAAGCGAGTTAAATAAGCAAAACGTGTGTTTTGCTTTTTTTAACCGTTATCCTTAAGAATGTACTGAACAGCCAAGCAACCCGGACCGCCTTGAGTGATCATGACCGGAGAAAGCTCTAATACATCGATTTCGATATTTTGGATTTTTTCTTTAATTTTATCAAAGGCCATTTGTGCAGCTTCCATGTTGAACGCATGGGAAATATACACCTTATGTCTGAAATCGACTCCGTTTTGAATCATTTTATCAATGATTTGATCCAAAGCATTGGACATGGTGCGGGCAACCCCAAACTTCTCAAGTTTCTGACTACCTTCGGTTTGAGTGACGATCGGTTTGATTTTCATCAATCCGCTCAGTGTTGCAGCGATAGGAGAAAGTCGTCCGCCACGACGCAAGAAATCAAAGTCACTCGGAATCAAATAAGATTGACATGAAGTCAGACATTGTTCCATTCGCTCAATGATTTGCTCAATTGGCGTACTATCAATCAATTTAGCCGCAAGTTCGACCAGATATTTTTCTGTGCCTGCCAGTGTCTTCGAGTTGAATAGAGTGATGTGTTTGAAATCACCGGATTCAAGGATGCCTAAAGCTGAATCATAGGTGGCACTCAGCCCTTTGGTCATCGTGATGTGAAGCGCTTCTTTGACGTTTTCGTAAGCTTCGATGACTTCACCGATTGCCGGTTGCGAAGATGTCGGAACAGCATTTTTAATCATTTCTACAAACTTATCGGAAGCCAATTCGAAGTAGTCGCGGTAGTTTTTACCACCTACGGCCACTTGTAAAGGCAGTAGGGTAATATTCAAATCCTGTGCTTGTTGTTGGCTCATCAAAGAGCCGGTATCAGTGATTAGTTTCATGGTCTTTACCTCAACACCATACTAACATAAAATAGCAGTCAAAATGTGTGCCAATGTGAAAATTATACATTTTTGTGCCAAAATTTAGTAAATGATATTGGGTGATTTAGTGGAAATCAATAAAATGACATGATATTGTTTGATTAAGATTGAAGGAGGCACATTATGGAAATATTTGAGGAATTTTTATCAAAAATCGAGAACGAGAACCATCGCAGATATACCAAAGAAGTATTACAATGGGTAAGCAGTCATTATCCTCAGTTGGTGCCGCGAGTCGGATGGAATCAGCCGATGTTTACCGATCACGGAACATTTATCATTGCATTCAGTGTTGCAAAGAAGCATTTGGCATTAACACCGGAGAAAGCCGGGATCGACCGCTTTGCGGATGAACTTGAAAAATCCGGCTACTCTTATACAAGTATGATCGTACGATTCCCCTGGGATAAGCCGTTTGATTTTGAACTACTTAAGAAAATGATTGAATTCAATCTTGAGGATAAAAAAGACTGTATGACATTTTGGCGAAAATAGCGTCGTAGACTGTTAGTTCTTAATAAAAAAAACATACAAATTTTCGTGGTGAATTCAGATATTTTCAATTACTTTTCAGAAAAAACATACTTTTCTTAATCCTTGACAATCAATCTGAATATGATACATTTGAGTTATCAGAGGCTTATTTGAGACTATTATTTTACAATATTGATTAACTAGGGAAAGGAGGTAATTTATAAAAATTGGTCCTGTTTTAGTTGTGTGTGTTTATTGTCAATAAAGGAGGAAAATTTAATGGCAAAGTATGTTTTGGCTATGGATCAAGGTACGACAAGTTCTCGATCGATTATTTTTGATGAGTTAGGCATTCCAGTCAAGGCACAGAATAAGGAGTTTGAACAAATATATCCTAAAGCCGGTTGGGTAGAGCACCGTCCATTGGATATCTGGAATTCACAAATTGAAACCACACGAAACATTTTACGTGAAGCGAAAGTAGCTCCAGAAGATATTGTGGCTGTCGGTATAACCAATCAACGTGAAACCACCATTATTTGGGATAAAAACACGGGTGAACCGATCTATAATGCAATCGTTTGGCAATGTCGTCGTACATCGGGTATGTGTGATGAGTTGAAAGCCAAAGGATGGGGTGATAAGGTCCGGGCTAAAACCGGAGTACCGATTGACGCATATTTTTCCGGAACCAAAATCACCTGGTTACTTGATAATGTTCCAAATGCTCGCGAAAGAGCTGAAAAAGGAGATTTGTTATTTGGTACTGTTGATACATGGTTAATGTGGAAACTGTCTGGTGGCACGGTTCATGCAACAGATTATTCAAATGCTTCAAGAACCATGATTTTTAACATTCATACATTGGATTGGGATGATGAGTTGTTGGAAGCACTAAGAATTCCGCGCAAAATGTTGCCTGAAGTCAAACCATCCAGTTATATTTACGGATATACAGATCCAAAGATTTTTGGTGCGAAAGTACCCATCGCATCAAGCATTGGAGATCAACAAGCAGCATTGTTTGGACAAACATGCTTTGAAGAAGGTTCATCGAAAGCAACCTATGGTACAGGTGCATTTTTAATGATGACAACTGGCAAAAAAGCTGTTGAATCGAAAAACGGGCTTCTGACTACCATTGCTTGGGGATTAAATAATGAAGTCATTTACTGTCTAGAAGGTAATACCTTTGTGGCCGGTGCAACGATTCAATGGTTACGTGATGAATTGAAGATGATCAAGAGTGCATCTGAAACCGAAGATATTTGCTTAAGTGTTCCTGACACCAATGGTGTTTATTTAGTACCGGCATTTGTCGGAATTGCAGCACCTTACTGGGATCAATATGCCAGAGCATCCATTCACGGAATTACGCGTGGAGTCAATCGTGCACACATCGTTCGTGCCGGGGTAGAATCCATGTGTTATCAAATCAAAGAAATTCTTGATTGGCAGTGCAACGATTCTGATATTAGGATTATCACTGTTTACAATCAACAGTTTCCGCGGCATTGACGGATTTAATCTGGGCATTGACTTTTCAAGCGGAACTAAAATTACGATGCAATCAAATATTGATTTGACGTTGGAAGAAATCCGTGAGGACTTTGCTCAGTTTGGGTATGATAACATTTCGGTTCAGTTTGCCGGAGATGATAT
>PHAF01000015.1 GCA_002841605.1 Firmicutes bacterium HGW-Firmicutes-10
CACAAAGTTCAAGTCGGTTTTGCGCATGACGTCAAGGAAGATATATTTGCATTTCTGAATCCTCTGCACGTGGATAAGATGGGTAATGTATTTGTTGTAGTTGCTAAGGGTGATATCGAAGGTATACTTGAGAGCATCAAGAAACTTGAACCTGCCTTGGTTACCGAACTTCCATTGAATTTGGAAGAAATCTTTGTTTACGAAATGGAGGGACGCGGATATGGCAAAACTATTTAGCTTTAAAATCAATGGCGCATACCTTCGTTTCTTATTGAAACGCAATACCCGCTTTATGGTATTGACCGGAATTGCGATGACTGTTTTATTCCCGATTCTTGCCTTTACGAATTATCTGATTGATGGAGATTATAATGCGTTTGTATTTACGACTGGACGCGTATTCATCTTACTGTTGCTTGTCTTGTCGATATTCATCGTTCCCTTCTTGCTATTCTCCTATCTTAACAGCAAGAAAAATCTTGATGTGTATCATGCGTTGCCGATCAAACGCCGTGATTTATACTTTACGACCTTGCTGGCCGCATTTGCCATCATTCTGATTCCTTATACCTTGGTTTACCTCGTTGGGAATATATACTACTTTAGTGTGATCCCCAATGTTGATGTGATCTTACTTATTAAGCAGTACTACTTCTCCGTTGCTTTGACATTATCCATTGTGACTCCGATTCTGTTTGCCATGATGAATACCGGCACCGGTGTCGATGGATTGCTATACGGATTACTCTTACACATTATTCCCAGCATTTTATATGGTGCGTATGTCACTTTTGGCAGTGCGGTTTTATTGGGGTTCACCGTGGCGGATCCGTCACTCTTCTTATTGTATGCATCTCCGATCTGGGCTATTTTTGAACTGACATTCAATACGACCCGAATCTTCCCAAATCCAATACTTATTTCGTTATATTGGATAGCTTTTGGATTGATAACATCGTGGGTCGTACTGTATTACTATCAGATTCGACGCTCCGAAAAAGCTGAAGAGCCGTTTACAAATAAATGGTTCTTCCCAGTCATCAGTTCATTCTTTACCTTCATCGTTCAATTCTTCCTCTATAGTGCATTCATCACTCTCAGCGGACGCGGATTGGATTTCAGAACCCTGATCTTCCCATTCTTCTTGACCTTCGTTATGTATCTTATCCTTGATGTCATTGCCAATCGCGGATTTAAACATTTGATTCGCGGCATCATCAACTTTGCGATCATCGGGTCTCTATCTTTGGGAACCTTTACCTTAGGAACTTTGTTTGACGGATTCGGGTATATCACTCGCGTCCCAAATGCAAGCAATGTTGAGAAGGTGGAGCTGGAATACTATGATCCCTATGGATTCTTATATACATCTTACTATTATGATCAAAACACCTTCCCTCTTCAAAAAATGTATACCGAAGCAGAGGATATCGCTACGATCATCGATACACACAAAGCTATTTTGGAAGGATTTAAGGAAAATGATTATAAAAAGTGGGATGGTTATTCCCCGCTTCAATCATCTCCTAGAACAACGTTAGCATCTTCGTTGAATTATCAGTCATCCAATATTCGAATTGTTTACTATCTGAATAACGGTGCGAAAATCGCACGCTCCTACACCGTTCCGTTTGGCTGGACGTCAGGACTGCTCGATTTGGTTGATAGCGAGAACGTCTTTAAGAATCGTTATCCTATGTTAGCCAATCCGGATACCATCGTCAGAAACACGATATTTGAAATTTTTGATCCCCTTATGACTAATTCTGTATCATTAAGCGGAAAAGTTAATTTCAAGCTGTTTGCAGCAGCTTACAAAAGTGATTACATGTCACTTAATGAGCAACAACACAATCAACCGAATACTCCAGTCTTAGGAGTTATCAACTTAACTTCTTGTGCAAGCACAGACATTTGCATTACCCGGGCAATTCCGCTTGATGCAAGATATACTCAGACCCTATCGCTATTGGCTTCTTCAGGTGTTACGCTTCCGACATTGGCAACATTCAATTATCAACCGATCGTCCTAATACCGGATGCCACCAATGAAAAAACGTCATTCTTCCTTATTCAATCATTGTTTGGTCAAACAGATTTATACTCACAGACCAACTATAGTGATGTTAAAGAGGAGGTTCCGTTTGTAGGAATGGTCAAATACATCGAGATCCCAAACGATAAAATTGTTGAGCTTCTTCCGTATATTCGAATTAATGCTATCAACAATAAAGCCATTGGGGTTTTGCGACTTGAATCAAAGATTGTCTTTAATGAACGCAACACGCAATATCTGTTCTACTTGTTGGATGAAGGTGCACTGCCCTTACTTCAACAATGGCAAACAGAGCTGGAAGTAAAGACCATGAATTACGATAATGTCATTTATAAGTATGAATAAACCAAAAGGAGCGAGAAAACGCTCCTTTTTTTATCGGACAGCAAGTTTAACAAGGGTTTCACAGTGAATCTGCGTAGTGTCAAAAAGTGAAACATCAATATCTTCCGATTTGATCAGCATGCCAATCTCCGTACATCCCAAGATGATCCCATCACAACCTTTACCTACCAAATCATGGGCGATTGATATAAATCTTTTTTTTGAATTTACATCAATGATCCCATGGACCAATTCATTGAAGATGACGTCATTGATTGATTTTCGGTCATCTGCTTCGGGAATTATAACCTCAAGACCAAAACTTTTTAATCGCTCAACATAGAAATCCATTTCCATCGTATAACGGGTCGCAATCAACCCGATCTTACTAATATTATTATTTCGAATCTTGCGTGCCGTTGCATCCGCTATATGAACAAATGGAATGTATAGATTCGCCTGGATATCATCCGCTACGATATGCATCGTGTTGGTACAGAGTGCAATCACATCCGCACCGATCGATTCCAGTTTCTTTGCTGCATCAATCAACACCAACGCGCTTTCATCCCATTTTCCTTCACTCTGATGACGCTCGATCTCACCGAAATCAACACTGAATAAAACAATCTTAGCGCTCGTATGTCCGCCGTAGTGAGAGTTGATCATCTGATTGATGATTTTGTAATAATCTGCCGTGCTTTCATAACTCATACCTCCGACTAGTCCGATTGTTCTCATAGAAACCTCCACCATTTCAATTATCATCATACCACTGAGAATTCTTTTTGCATATGTATTGAAACTCATTCAAACGTTAACTAGAATGAACAAGGAGGTATTTATATGGAATTCAATTTACAAACACCTACTTTGCTTTTTTCAGCCATTTCACTGCTGATGCTCGCCTATACCAACCGTTTTGTGGTTATCGCGAATTTGATCCGCGAACTTTACGATCGACACCAAAAGAATCCAACACTTATTACTGAACAGCAGTTGATCAATCTTCGAAAACGCATGTCTATTATTCGAAATATGCAAGTATTTGGAGCATTCTCATTCTTTTTCAGCGTGCTCAGTCTTTTATTGCTTTTTGCATCTGCCGTAATACTTGCCCAGTGGAGCTTTGGGGTCAGTTTGATTTTACTGCTGGTTTCCTTAGCACTACTAATTGCTGAATTGCAAATTTCAGTTAATGCCCTAAACATTCAGTTAAAAGATTTCAAGGAGAAATAAAAAAGCAGAAGCTTCCTTCTACTCCTTAAATCCCGCAATTTCCCAAAACCAGAATGAAGCTAACGTCAGATGAGGTGTCAGTTTCGTGCGAATCTGCTCATAACATTTCTGATCCAACGTATCAATGCCATACAATCGGCAAATACCTTTACGTATACCGAAGTCCGGATAACTTAATACGTCTTTTCTGAAAAACGTAAAAATAAGCATCATATCTACAGTCCATGGACCCACACCTTTCAACTTCAATAAATGTTGGGCGATCTCTTGATCGCTTTTTTCGTGAAGTTGCTCAAAAGGAACGGTTTTATCTAATTTCGCCTTAGCTATACCCTGAACGTATTTCGCCTTATTTCCGGAAAGTCCGCATGCACGCAAGTCATCTAAAGAGGCGTTGACTATGGCCTTAGCCTCATAATTAAATTTGTCAGAAAAACGTTTTGTAATGGATGCAGCAGCACTGCCGGAAACTTGTTGAGCAAGAATGCTGTCAATCAATGAAGTGTATGCGTCGTCATTTCCAATACGTACCACATCACCAATTTTGTTTACCCATGGAAGAAAAAGCGGTTCCTTTTGTAATAACTGTTTTACTTCAACGGGTTCAAAGCTGATTGACCGGTTCATCGTAATGTCTCCTTTGAATCTTCCAAGATTCCAGCCATTGATTCAATTGTTTTTGAGATGTAAAAATCGTTGTTCTATAATTCTCAAAATAGATTATCATACGATTCTCGAAGAAGTGAATTTCCCTGATATCGCTGATGTTCAAAATCTTAAAAGTTTTATTGTGATAAATCAGATGTTGCTCGCCAATAGTCCAATATTTATCAAAATAAAGTACATTTAAGTATCCCAAATCGTAATCCAACACGGCAGATTCTACTTTATCAGAAAATATCCCTAATTTTATCGCAAGTGACTTATAAAACAGCAACAACAAAGTAAATAACAGAAAGCCCCAGATCAAAGAGATAGCCAATGATGACATTATGATATCATCTACATTAAGAAATACATCTGAAAATATTAAATTATCAACTTCTTCTTGAGTGAAGTCAGAAGATTTTGCCAGATCATTTACGACCATTTGCCGAAACACATTCATACTCTCCGATTGTGACCACCACTTACTTAAAATCAAGTTTTCAGAAGCTGTGTCAGCTCTGCTTGAACTGAAGAAAAGAAAATACTTATCTTCCAGTTGTGCGATATATCCGTAGTAATTTTTCTCACCAAATAACTCATCCACGGTTACATAAATTTCGGTATTTACCACATTGGCTGAGCGGATCAGTGCGAAACTTCTATCCGATTGTGCGTAGGAGGTCAATTGCTGAAATGACTGGATTCTATCCAGAGTTAATAAATGCAATGCATCACGACCATAAAATGTACCCAAAACCAACAAAATCAAAAGGCCAAGAAGACTTGGCACCAGTGAGATATTTGCCGTTTTTGATAACCTTTTACGAACGCTCATCATTGTCCTCCTTTGAAAAAAGCATTGTGCGAAATCATTATCGCACAATGCTGCCTTTAGGTAAATGTTGGATGCTCACGACTTCAATGTTCTTGCCCTCTTCAGCCACAAGAATCATACCTTCCGAAGAAACCTTGCGAATGACCGCCGGCTTCAGGTTGGTAACTACGATCACCTTTTTACCGACCATATCTTCAGGCTTTACGTTAGGAGATATCCCGCTGACGATCTGACGGACTTTGTCCCCGGTGTCAATCTGACTGACCAAAAGTTTATCGGCTTCCGGATGTTTTACACAAGACAACACTTCACCGACTTTCAACTCAATTTTTCCAAATTCTTCAAAGCTGATTTCCGGTTTTCCAGGTACTGCTTCAATTTTCTTAGGTTGAGTCAACTCTTCAAAAGCTGCTATTGTCTCCTTGACGTCCAAGCGACCAAACAATATGATGTTTTCTTTACTTAATGAATGATTCGATTCCAATGCTCCGAAAGTTTTTGCGCTGTCTAGACTTCGTTGTTTCGTGTTTAGCAGTTCAAGGATATTTTGTGATGTTTGAGGAATGAAAGATTCTAAAGCTACTGCACAAATCCGAATGCTTTCCAACAGGTTATAAAGCACTGTTTTCAAGCGTGGCAATTTCAACTCGTCTTTCGCAAGATTCCAAGGGGTAGTTTCATCAATATATTTATTACAACGGCGAAGCACTGTAATAATTTCGTCAATCGCATCCGCAACGTGCAACCATTCCATAGCTGCCTCAACTTTACCGATCAGTGAAGAGGCTAGTTCGATCAGTTCATCATCTGCAGATTCACGAACGTTAGTGTTTTCGATGACACCGCTAAAATACTTCTGACTCATCGCCCATGTCCGGTTAACCAAGTTACCCGTAATGTTTGCTAAATCATTATTCACCCGCTCGATCATCAGTTCTAATGTGACGGTCCCGTCTTGAGCAAACGGCATTTCATGCAACATGATATAACGTACGGCATCCACGCCTAAAAGTTTAATCAAGTCGTCCGCATAAATAACATTGCCTTTTGACTTACTCATCTTACCTTCACCAACCAACAGCCACGGATGACCGAATACTTGCTTCGGTAATTCGACGCCCAGTGCCATCAACATAATCGGCCAATACAATGTATGAAAACGCAATATGTCTTTACCGATGAGATGAACATCGGCCGGCCAGTACTTCTTGAATAAGTCCCCGTGATTACCATCAACATCATAACCCAGACCGGTAATATAATTACTTAATGCATCAATCCAGACGTAAACGACGTGCTTAGAATCAAAGTCGACCGGAACGCCCCACTTGAACGATGTGCGCGAAACCGCCAAATCATTGAGACCGGGCTTTAAGAAGTTGTTGATCATTTCATTTTTGCGTGACTCCGGCTGAATAAAATGCGGGTTGTCTTGGATATACTTCATTAAGCGATCTTGATATTTTGATAAACGGAAGAAATAAGATTCTTCCTTTTCACGATGAACATCTCGGCCACAGTCCGGACATTTCCCTTTATCAAGCTGACCATCGGTATAAAAAGATTCACACGGCGTGCAATACCAGCCTTCGTAAATGCTCTTGTAGATATCTCCCTGATCAAAGAGTTTTTTAAATATCTTCTGTACCTGAATCTGATGATAATGATCAGTCGTACGAATAAATTTGTCATAGGATGAATTGATAGCATCATATGAACTTCGGATGACACCGGCGATTTCATCGACAAATGCCTGTGGAGACATTCCTCTTTCCAGTGCCTTTAGTTCATTTTTCTGCCCATGTTCATCCGTCCCGGTTTGAAAGAAAACATCATATCCCTGTGCACGTTTAAAACGGGCAATGCTATCCGCCAAAACGATTTCATAGACATTGCCGATATGCGGCTTGCCGGATGTATAGGCAATCGCCGTAGTTATGTAATAAGGTTTCTTTTCCATGGTTTTTCCTCCGTAAAATAAAAAAACGCCAGACCAAGGACGCCATTGCGCGGTACCACCTTAGTTCACTTGCGTGCTCTTTGACCCTTAACGCGGGAAACGTCTTGTCTTACTTATCAGACAAACAGCTCCAAGACCATCTTCGCCAAACGCCTGTATGCATTTTCACCAACCATGCATTCTCTGAAAAAGGCCTTTGATTACTCTTCTTTTCGTAGCTTTTGAATGCCATAATTATAACATTCTAACGTCAAATGTAAAGAAAAAGCGCTTTCGCGCTTTTAGTGATTCACATTATTCTCATTGTGATACATTGTATAAATCTCATTCTTCGACATCCCTGTCATTTTGGCTATTTGTTTGATCGCGTCTTTCGCAGACAATCCCGACTGAATCAGTTCTTCAATATGTGTTCGGATATCCATCATGCTGATATCAGGCTCTTTTTCTGCCTTGCTGCCCTCGATGATCAACACCATTTCACCCTTAAGATCTTTCGCCTCTTCAACCAACTCAAACAATGTTCCACGAAGAAACTCTTCATGTTTCTTGGTCAACTCTCTTGCCAGTGTAGCTTTCCGATCGCCCATGACCTCAAGACACATCTTCAGTGTTTTTTCTATACGATGTGGAGCCTCATACAATACAATCGTCGCTTCATAGTGACGGATACGTGTCAACACTCCCCGGGCTTCTTTGTCATTGGTTGGCAAGAAACCTTGAAACAGAAAAGGTTGAGTGATTAATCCCGATGCCACCAACCCGGCGAGCAGTGCACTGCTGCCACTGATGGGAACGACATTGAATCCGTGAGCGGTAATCGACTCAACTAGCAGGTATCCTGGATCAGAAATCAGCGGATATCCCGCATCACTGACCAACGCTACATTATTGCCTTGCATAAGTAACATCAATATACCTTTAGCACTCTCTCGCTCGTTGTGATCGTGATGAGAGATGACCTTGTTTTCAATATTAAAATGCTTCAACAGTTTTTGCGTATGACGAGTATCCTCACAGGCAATGACATCGACATTCTTCAAAATATCGATTGCCCTTGGAGTCATCTCTTCAAGATTACCGATAGGCGTTGCAACGATATAACAAGTTGGCATTTCATTTTCAAAACTTTTCTGACGTTTCAACACAACCACTCCCTTATTGTTTGTTCACATAACTGGTATCGTTACGCAGTTCGTTGAGTGTCAGAGTCAGCGACTCCTCCCGATTTTCCAGTCTTGCAGTTCCACTCAGCATATTCATTGATGATACCCGGTATTTTTTACCTTTATACTCCAACAATTCATTCATTTTAGGAAGATTGGCCCGCAATTCCTTGTACAACTCGTCCTCGTATTTTAAACAACACAACAACTTGCCGCATTGTCCCGATAGTTTCTGAATATTGAGTGCCAATAATTGATTTTTGGCCATATTGATAGAAATTACATCAAAATCCGGTAAGAAGCGAGAGCAACAAGTCTCCATACCGCAAGTTCCAAGTCCTCCGACAAATTTCGCTTTGTCTCTAGGACCAATCTGACGCAACTCAATGCGACATTTAAAAATAGACGCAAGTTCTTTTAGTAATTCGCGAAAATCTACCCGTTCATCCGCTACGTAAGAAAAAATGACTTTTGAACGATCCAATGTGTACTCTGCACTGATCAAGTGCATGTCGAGATTAAGTTTGCGAATACAGTCATCACAAGTCTTCAATGCATCGACTGACATGGTTTTATTTCTTTCAAAATTGTCTAAATCTTGCTTGGTAGCTTTACGGAGAACAGGTTTCAACGGTGTCGTCATGGACACCTTCTCTACCGGTCTCAACTCGGCAATGACTTCGCCCAGTTCCAACCCGCGTATCGTATCGACGATTACTTGATCCCCTGTGACATACTGCGGATCATTGGTTCCAAAGGTATAAGCTTTTTTAGCTCCTTTAAAACGAATCGAACAAACATGGGTATACGTCTGAGCATTCGTTTGCTCAGCTGAATCTTCATTAAAATTCTTTACGTGTTCATCCACGGAAAATCCCTCCTCTTTTTGCTTTTTAGCGTTTTGCTAACTCGATGATCATCTGATCCAAAAGCAGGCTCAGATTTACATTGCGCCAGATCTTATCCTTGCCCTCACTGAAGACGCGCATAGCGGATGGGGCAATCGATTGATAGCGTGTTGATGCAATGTGATGATTCCACCATGTGTCCCCAACGGTCTTACCTTGGGATGCGTCTTTGAAGAATACCTGTGCAATATCTAGAAATAAGGAAAAGAGTTCCTTTGGATCCTTTTCCGGAGTTTTCTTTTTGTTTTTAGGTTCATCAGATTCTTTGTCTTTTTCCTTTGAAGCCTTTGTCAACGTGCCTTCTTTTTGCAAATAAACCAATCCGTGATACAGATGCGGTTTAGCCTCATCGATAAAACCCGTAAATAAATCATATGCGATTTGATAAGCTTCGCTTTCTGCCAACGATAATACGACATCAACATCTTTGATAAACTGTGAAACAATGTATGCGTGCATCGGAGATACTCCGTTAGCAATCGCTTCACTTTCACAAAGTTTAGCACTTAATGATGCAAATGTTAAGACCTGACAACGTGAAATAATCGTCGGAAGCAATCGATCGGTGTTCTCACTGATTAAAATTGCTGTTGTATCTTCACCTGAAGGTTCTTCTAGAAACTTCAGCAGACTGTTCAGCGCTTCCGGTGTTGCCCGATCCGCATGTTCGATGATGTATATTTTCTTGCTGTACATTTCCAGCCCGGTTTGAATGAACTGATGCTGCAAGTCAAGGATTTCTTCCTTTTTAATGGTTCGGTCTTTACCGTTGATCACGATTAAATCGACATAAGTTCCTTCTTTGATTCTGCGGCAAACATCACATTTTTCACACGCGAAATCTTCGCGGTTTGGGCAGACCAAGGTCTGAGCCAGCAATATTGCTGCCTCTTTCATTTTTGATCCGCGTTGGCCGCTGAATAAGTACGCGTGTGCCAACTGGTTTGATTTTAGTGAGTTCAACAGGATCTGATAAACGATCGGCTGTTGTTCTTTTAGTAAATCTCTAAACATTCGCCTCGATCCTCTCTCGAATAACGACAATCGAATCTTTAACGATATCTTCCACCGGACGGTTTGCATCAACCACAGTCATACGGTGTCGGTATTTGTTTAAAACTTCTATGTATCCTTGAGCAACTCGCAAATGAAATTCTTGGGTTTCACGGTCCAATCGGTCACGGTAATGACGATTGGAAATACGTGATAAACCTTCTATTGGGTCAATATCCAGAAAAATCGTACAATCCGGATAGTTACCTTCAATCGCAAATTCATTAATCGCCAAAACAGCATCCAATCCGATTTGACGGCCGATGCCTTGATAAGCCAATGAGCTGTCGATAAAACGATCGCATATCACGATTTTACCTTCTGAAAGTGCCGGTAGTACTTTTTCAACAAGATGTTGGCGCCTTGAAGCAGCATAAAGCAACGCTTCGGTTTTAACGTCCATTGCTGTATTTTTCGGGTCAAGAATAATTCGCCGGATTTGTTCGGCAATGTCAATCCCACCGGGTTCCCTTGTATAAATAACATCGTAGCCCTCAGTTAACAGCTGTTGATACACATTGGTACTGATCGTGGTCTTCCCGCTGCCATCCGGACCTTCGAATGTAACAAACAATCCTTTTCTCATAAAAATAACGACTCCCTCTGGTGTAGTATCATTATACCATTGAAATGCCAAACAAAAAAGGAACGTTAGCTCGCTCCTTATTGAAATACCGGACGTCGTGAATCGTACACCTTGTCGACATCGAAGAAATTCTGGGTTATATACTCTTTGTCTCTATTCATTACAAATCCATCCAGATTGATCCGCGGCATCAACACGCTCTTACCCAAAATCTTTGGCTGAGAGCGGCGATCGACATTAAGATAGAAGGTGTATCCTTCATCAATGAAATACTGATACAAATCTCCTTTTAACGTAACACCGAAAGGAGCAATAAATACATTAGAATCCCCGATGATTGGAACGATCCATTTCTTAAACAATTCCGTATCCTCTTTGATTCCTGCAATTGTAGAGTTTTCACTGAAATATATACCGCCCGCATGTGTGTAACTGTGAGAAACAAACACCCACCCCATTTCCTTCATACGGTTAGCGATTTTCTTCGCCTCTGCTGCTTCTGCGGCAATCTTTGGATCATATCCCATAACACCCCAACTTCCGGTAATACCTACCATCCCTTTTGCTCCGCGATAAGAGAATTCCGGATGTTCCTTGACGAAATCATCGACGATTGGAAATACCTCTGCGGTTCGCGAAACGATTTCTTTACCCTCAAGATTGCGAATGACAGCCGATATTTCGTTTTTTTCATCAATGATCAATCTAGAAGCAAAGCCATCTTTCTTGCGCGACTCCGGATATCCGACATTATCGACGGATATCAGCAAAGGTCTCTTCCCTTGCGGTAAATAGAGGTCTTTGGCCGTAACATTCCCTTGAGCATCCACATCATATAAATCTGTGATATGCACCAAAACATACCCTCTTTCCATTAAAAGAGGTAACATGCGTTGAAATTCAAGCTCAGTCGTCATCCAATAGTTATATCCTTGCGGTTCCGAACTGGTTGCACCAAAGGCCAGCTCAGGATACACGATCAAACTGTGAAAAAATACTTGTTCGATACGTCCTGTATAAGGTTTAAGCTGAGCAACGAAGTCTTCGATTTTTTTAACCTCGCTCTTCATTTTGTCATTATATATGTCCGCATCGCTCTTCAGAAGGTCAATCGCTTCCTGATAAAAATAACCGGACACAAGCAGCGAAGCCTCATCGATCAGCTTGACTCTCTTAACTTCACGAGCCTTCTCTTTTTCGATTTCCTGTTGATTGTTATTATTGTTGTTATTATTCTTCTTATCAATTTCGTACTTGATCCAAAAGAAACCGCCTACCGATGTGGATATAATTAAAAATACTAGTATCAACACCCAGGCAACTTTCTTTTGAGAATTGTTTGTTTTCTTGTTCATGGTATCACCCGAGACCATCATATTCCTTTTCATCAAAACAGTAAAGGATGTTTATCTTTACAAACTCGAGTATAATGATTACAGAGGTGGCAGATATGACATTTTTTGAAGAAACAGTCTCGTCAGAAGAGAAATTTAGAGGAAAAATCGTTCGCTTGCGCCATGATGAAATCTTGGTTAATCAACGGACGGGATTAAGGGAAGTGGTTGAGCATCCCGGTGGAGTGTGCATTATGGCCATCACTCAAGATCATCATGTTTTAACCGTCGATCAATTTCGCTATGCTCGAAAAGAAGTTCTCAAAGAACTTCCTGCAGGCAAAAAAGAGCCCAACGAAGAACCATTGTTTACGGCTCAGCGAGAATTATTAGAGGAGACCGGATATACCGCTCTATCTTGGCAGGATTACGGGGTCGTTTATCCTTCGCCTGCCTATCTTGATGAAGTAATTCATTTATTTGTTGCAACAGATCTTACCTATGTCGGACAGCACCTTGATGAAGGCGAATATCTTTCTGTTTTTATGACACCAATCAAAGATTTATTGAGTGATATCATCAGTGGGCAGCTCAAGGACAGTAAAACAGCTGTTTTGGTCATGAGATATGCTTTACAGAATGGGATTTCAATTAGATAATGTAATCAAAAGGGAGGATTTTATGAACAGAGTCAAAGCTTTGAGGATTACTAATTTATTATTGTTTCTGGTATTTATGGGCATCGCAATTTCAGGATTGACCGCTATGTTGTTTCCTGGACTTATTCCTTATTCCACTTTTAGAGTCGCCCACCCCTTTACCGGTGCAGCGTTTGTCGCTTTGGTAGTTGCTCATCTCGTTTTGAATTTCAACTGGATCAAGGCCAATTATCTAAAGAAAAAGAAATAGCATAAAAAAACCAGGATGATGATTCACCCTGGTTTTAAATTACTTAGTAAGTAAGCTTTCTTCCCATATTTGTAAAGGTTCGTATCCCATCAATTCAACGAGTGTCGCAGCGACATTTGCTAAACCAAAATTGCCTTCTTTAAATTTCACATCTTCATTCAATATGATAAACGGCACCGGATTCAATGTGTGTGCTGTTTTCGGTTTCGGTACAGCATTTGGATCCTTGCTCTTTTCAAACATTTCATCTGCATTTCCATGATCTGCCGTCAGTACCAGAATGCCATTGACTTTGTCTACAGCCGATTTGATTCTTCCTATGGCCAAATCCACGGATTCGACACCGATTTGAGTGGCCAAGAAGTTTCCGGTATGCCCAACCATGTCTCCATTCGGGAAATTTACACGGTAGAAATCATGTTCTCCTTTTTCAATGGCAGCAATCAGTAAATCCGTAATTTCTGCCGATTTCATCCAAGGACGCTGTTCGTAAGGAATGATATCAGATGTAACTTCAACAAAAGTTTCTAGCTCATCGTCGAACTTCTCAGTACGGTTGCCATTCCAGAAATAGGTCACATGGCCAAATTTCTGCGTCTCTGACAATGCATATTGTTTTACGCCTTTTGACACCAAATATTCCGACAACGTGTTTTTTATGCGAGGCGGAGTAACTAAAAATCTGTTTGGGATTTGTAAATCTCCGTCATATTGCAGCATACCGGCAAACATGACATTTGGACGGATGACTCTGTCAAACTTAGTGAAGTTGTCCTCTTCAAATGCACGAGACAATTCAAGTGCACGGTCTCCTCTGAAATTAAACAATACAACAGCATCCCCATCAACGATTTTACCGACCGGTTCCCCGTTTTCAGCGATAACGAATGCTTCTAAGAACTGATCGGTCACATCGGTTTCGGCACGTTGTGTCTCGATGGCTTCTTTTGCACTGGCAAATTGTCTGCCGATACCGCGTACATGCGTTTTCCAACCGATTTCAACCATTCCCCACTCAGCTTCGTAGCGATCCATGGTAACTTTCATACGACCGCCACCACTAGCGATGCGGGCATTAAAGCTTGAATCATTCAACTCTGCCATAAATGTTTCTATATCTTCGATATATATCAATCCGGACTTCTGTGGTACATCACGGCCATCCAATAATGCATGGACTCGAACGTTTTTGATTCCAGCTTTTTTTGCTTGAGCGATCAATGCTTTTAAATGATTGATATGCGAATGAACGTTTCCGTCCGATAATAATCCGATAAAATGCATGGTGCTGTCTTTTGAGTAATCTGTCAGTTCATTCCATGTCTGTGATGTAAAAATATCACCGGATTCAATCGATTGATTAACTAATTTTGCACCTTGTGCATAAATCTGCCCACAACCTAATGCATTATGTCCGACTTCAGAGTTACCCATATCTTCATCACTGGGTAGTCCGACGGCCGTTCCATGTGCTTTTAATTGCGTCATTGGCGCTTCACTCATAAATTTGTCTAAATGCGGTTTATAAGCAGCTGCTACAGCATTACCCAGTTTGTTATTGGATAAGCCGATGCCGTCCATAACCACAAATACTAAAGGTCTTTTTGACATTACTTACTTCCTCCGTAATTACGCTACTACTATACCATTGTTTGCTAAAATTTGCACTTACAATAAACCAACAAAAAACAACGGTTTCCCGTTGTTATTCATCTTTTTGTTTTTCCGGAAGGTAGAATATTTGCTCTCCTTCTTTGGAAAGCATGTACCCGAAACGGGCATAATTCTTAACATATTCCGGATCGTTCAGTTTATCTTTTTGTTCCGTAAGGTAATCATTTTCGCTCTCAAGGATGCTCATCTGTTCTTGAACATTGATTAGGCGAGTCGTCATATTAACGGTTTCAACGATTTGTAATGAAACCTGATAAAGAAGTACCAGAGACACTCCGAAAATGATGAATGCGATGATATTTAATACAAAACCTCTGAGTTTTTTACGTGATTTCTTCTCGTTTTTCATTAAAACACCAACCTCTTGAGAATTTTATTATACTGCCATTTTGAAAAAATGCAAGAGTTGTCAGGAAAATTCACTCCGAAGGTGTGTTAATAAAACTCTCGTCCAACACTTCATATAGCATTCCGGCATTTTTTTTGCTTGGATGAGCCGCTATCGTCAAAATCTTGATCGTCAATTTTCTATGCCCAAAGATAACTTCAACGATATCATTTTCTTTGATTTCGGTAGACGGTTTTGCGGTTTTTCCATTTATGACGATTCGCTGGTGATCTGCAAGTTCTTTAGCCACTGTACGGCGTTTCAAAACACGGGCAACCTTTAAAAATTTATCAATCCTCATATTTTCTCCTTCAACTATTTTTTTTAATCAGTTTTTTGGTTTGCATCAATACTTGAGTAACCTCTGATAGCCATTTGGGGTGTTTTTTAAACTTTAAAACGATTTTTCTTTGTATGTATTTCAGTTCGATGTCTCTTGATACTTGATTGACCAACGTAAATAAAGCCACCCCATCAATTGTATCACTATAATCCTTGGTAAACACGAGTTCGACTGCTGTTGATTGCTCTTTGAAGGAATGAATCCGCTCCTCGCTTAAAAGTATTTCCAGCCGCTTCTTCTCAAACAACAGTGAAACGACCGCAGGCAGATGACCGTACACATCCGATATTTCATCGACTAGTTCGTTAAGTCCTTTTAATGTGCGAATGGCATCAACTCTTTTGTACATGTTGATCTTTTCTAGATCTTCAGGTGCAAAGTTTTTTGGAATATATGCATCGATTTTCATCATGACCTTCGGCAAAGCCTCTGGCTCGCTTTCAACGAAAATTCCTTGTTTCTCAGCAATGGCTTTCTGCAACATTTCAATATACATATCTATTCCTACCGTATCGATGAAACCTGACTGATCCGGTCCCAATAAGTTTCCTGCCCCGCGAATCGTAAGATCGCGCATCGCGATTTTGTAACCACTTCCCAGTTCAGTGAACTCTTTGATCGCCCCCAAACGCTTGGAAGCGACTTCGGACAGCTGTTTTTTAGGTTCATACATCAAATAAGCGTAGGCTAATCGATCGGACCGACCTACCCTTCCCTTGATTTGATATAACTGTGATAAACCGAATGTATCTGCTTTGTCTATGATCATCGTATTTGCGTTGGGAATATCGATTCCAGTTTCAATGATCGTCGTACACACCATGACATTGCATTGATTCTCAGTAAACTGAAACATGACATCTTCAATTTCATCGCGATTCATCTGACCATGTGCAACAGCCACTTTTGCATAAGGAATATCTTGTTGCAAGCGGTACGCCAGTGAAAAGATTTGCTCCACATTGTTAAACAGATAAAATACTTGCCCTCCTCTTGCCAATTCTCTTTCAATGATCTCTTTAATCAGGTTCCGGTTTTTTTCTATGATATACGTTTGTACGGGCAGTCGATTGGATGGAGGTGTGTTTAGTTGCGACAATGATCGAAGTCCGATCAATGACATTTGTAGCGTTCGCGGAATCGGTGTCGCACTCAAAGACAGAACATCGATTGAATTTCGCAGTTCTTTGATTTTTTCTTTATGTTCCACTCCAAAACGTTGCTCTTCATCGATAATCAAAAAGCCCAAATCTTTAAACTTTACATCTTTGGAAAGAATTCGGTGAGTTCCGATTAAGATATCTATCTTCCCGATTGCCAAATCACGCAAAATCTCTTTCTGCCTGCTTTCTATGACAAACCGGTTGAGAACTGCGATATTGACCGGATAATTTTTGAAGCGCTTTAAAAAGGTTTGGTAATGTTGTCTTGATAATACAGTTGTAGGACACAGAAAAGCGACTTGTTTATTTTCACTGACCGCCTTAAAAGCTGCTCGGATGGCAACTTCAGTCTTACCAAATCCGACATCTCCGCACAAAAGCCGATCCATCGGTTTGGCTTTCATCATATCTTCCTTGATTTCAGTGATTGCCTGTTTTTGGTCATCGGTGAGTTCAAATTCAAATTCGTTTTCAAATTCTCTTTGCATATCTGTGTCTTCTTTGTATGCATATCCGATATGTTCACTTCTCGTTGCATATAAATCAATCAACCGATCAGCAAGATCCGCAATATTCTCTGACAATCTCTTTTTGGTTTTTGTCCACTCGCTTGAGCCAAGTTTATTTAGCTTTGGTGAAGCCCCTTCCCCTGATACAAATTTACGGACTAAGCGAAACTGCTCCAATGGTACATAAAGTACATCATCTCCACGATAAGCGATGTGCAAGAAATCCTTATGAACGCCATCAATCAACTGAGTGGTAAGACCCATGTACTTACCAATGCCGTGTTGCTGATGAACAACGTAATCTCCTGTAGATAATTCGTCATAATTTCCTAGAACTTCAGCTTCTTTGAAGCGGTTGACAAAACGACCCAATCGAATCGTCGTTGAAAACAGTTCTTTTGAAGTATAAACGATTAATTTCTCTTCAAGCGCTTCAAAGCCTTCATCATATTGCCCGTGGATAATTGTGATTCCAGGGTGTATGACTTTCCCATCAGACATTTGATAGGGAATATTTTGATTAATGAATTGTTCAATCATCAATCGGATTTCACTTTCTTGAAGTATAAGAACAACATCCATTAACTCAGACTGTTGTTTGATTTTTAAAGATAGCTGAGGAAGCGGCTGATTCATTTTGCTTATTGCATGCCAAGACAGCTTTATCTCGTTTTTAACATCAAACTGATGAAACAAAAGCGGATTTTTAGGGGCAAGAATGGTCATGGCATCGAAAAATACATCAAAAGCTGCCAGAGCGCGATGCTCCTGAGCAAGTTCTTGAATATATTCGACTGTATCGCTGACAATATGATGCTGCTGTTGTTTGACTTCCTCAATGCTGGAAACAACGATTTTAGCTTGGCATAAGTCAAGCATACTCCCAACATCGTCTGACAATCCCAAATAACGATACAATCGCGGTTCTTTGACAAACTTCCGAATATAAGATAAATCTTGCTCAATCGTTTCCCTTAGTGCAGCCAGTTCCATCGAGTCCCGATCCATAGCGGATACTTCAAACTTCTTTTCAATTCTCATCTCGATCTGGCGGATTGATTCTTCGGAAAAAATGACATCTGTCGCAAACGGTATCCGGATGCTTTCCACGTTTTCAATCGTTCGTTGTGTATGTATATCAAAGGTTCGAATGCTTTCAATTTCTGTATCATAAAACTCGATGCGAATGGGTTGGTCGTAGTTGATGGCATAGACATCAATGATTCCGCCACGCACCGCAAATGTCAAAGGTTGGTCGACTCGGTTGGCCTGTGTATATCCCATCTCACGCAGTTTGTTGATAATATTGGCCGGCGGATGGTTTTCCCCCTTAAAAACCTCAATGACAAGACTATTTAAGGTCTCTTTTCTTGGTATTTTGCGGATGATGGCTGCGGTGTGTGTAATACACAGCGGATTTTCAACCGTCAACAATTTCATTATGGCTTCCATTTTTTGTGTATGCATCTGCGGTGATGAGGCTATGGCTTCTACCCGAAGCGATTCCTCTTGCGAGTACAAGAACACTTGCTCCGAATGACCTAGCAGCGCTGCGATTTTTTCATATAGTTGCTGTGCCTGAAACAGATTTGATTTGATGATAATCAGAGGTTGTTTATGCTTTTTGTAAAAAGTCGCAACTAAAAGTGCTTCCTGTGCTAAAGAAACATTCGCAAAACGTTCAAAATGCCGGCTATATGCTTCAATCGCCGGATGTTGGCTTAGTCGTTGGAGTATTGCTTCCATTATTTTTACCGTTATTTCGATCTACAGCTTCTTTTACGCCGCCTTTGATAAACAATAACACCGTATCTGCTGCTTCAGTTATGCTTTTTTGATATAAATCGCGATTTTCAGGTTCTACTTTACCTAAAACATAGTCAACTGTGTCAATGAGCGGATTTTTACCGATGCCTACGCGCAATCTTGGGATATTCGAGTCGCTTAAGTGATCAATGATACTTTTTAAGCCTTTTTGACCGCCTGCACTACCGTTAGCCCTCACTCTGATTTTCCCTATTGGTAAATCCAGATCATCGATGATCACCAAAATGTCTTCATGTTTTATTTTGAAGAAACGAACTGCAGCACTGACTGCCTCTCCTGACAAATTCATGTAAGTTTGAGGTTTCAGTAGCATGACTTGTTCGTTGTTGTAAACAACAACTGTATAAAATGAGTGGAATTTTGTCTGACTAAACTGTGTATTCAATTTTTCAGCTACTTTATCGATAACCAAAAATCCCGTGTTGTGGCGGGTTTGCTCGTATTTTTTTCCAGGATTACCTAATCCGACAATCAATTTCATAATCTCACCTACTGTTCTATTATACACATGTTTTTCGAAGAAAAAACTTTTCCTTTTGGGGAAAAGTCAGTTTTTGTTTCTATCAAATAAAATGCGCAAACGACGATGGCTGCCATCCCCTTCGCTTTCGGTACGAATGTTTTTCATTTCTGAAAGCATTTGGTGAATGACTTTACGTTCGTCATTGGGCATCGGATCTAAAACTGCACTGATTTTGGTTCGCTGAACCGTGCGTGCGATCCTTGTTGCCATGGCTTTAACTTTATCATATCGGTCGTTTTTGTAGTTGTTGATGTCGACCAAAACTTGAAAGCGACGTTTGAAGAATGAATTTACTGCTCCGCGAACGACAGTATTGATTGCTTGAAGCGTTTGACCGCCTCTACCAATCAATATCGCATTGTTTTCTGCATTGATCATGACCTTGAATGCATCATTTTGACGGTCCACAGTGACTTCAATTGATTGTTCGATATTTTTAAAGAATGTTTCAAGATATGTCTTAAGAAAGTCACTTACATCGTTCAGACAGTATACTTCTGCCGTTACTTGAGCACCGAATCCCAAAAAACCTTGTTTTTCTTCAAGCACGTAATAGGTCAGTTCGTCAACCCGTACACCTTTTTCCTTAGCAACTTTATCGAGCAATTCTTCTAAGTTTTTTCCGGTATACTTTTTCATAATCACTTCGCTCCTACAGGAGTATCAATATACTTCCATTGAATGAAAAGTGTTTGTACTACTTGTGCAAATGCGCTTACCAACCAGTATAAGGACATAGCGGTCGGCCAGTTGATCGAAATAAACATGATCATTGCAAACATACCATACATCATGCCTTTTTGACTGTTTGGTGCCGGCTTGTCTCCAGGACGTTTCTTGGATGCTTTTTTAGCCAAGTATTGGGGAAGCATCATCGAAGCAAACTGGAAAGCACCCATCAATAAGAAAATAATAATGTAGATAAAATTCATTTCGAGAAATCCGGTCATTGGAGTTACTTTTAGGCTTGCCCCAAACAAAGTTCCGTTTAATACGGATTCTGAGCGTTGAACAGCTTGCCACATGGCTAGAATGATTGGAAGTTGAATGAAGGTTACCAAAATCGTTCCTAATGGGTTTACATTGTGCTTAGAGTAGAGTGCCTGCATTTCTTGACCCATCGCCATACGGGATTGATCATCCTTTTTGCCTTCATATTTCTTTTGAATCTTGTTGAGTTCAGGTTGAAGAACTTGCATTTTCTGAGTAGCAACCGTTGACTTGATCGTAAAGGTCAGTGTGATCAGCTTAATGAAAATCGTAACTGCCGCAATTGCCAAAGCGATACCTATATAAGGTTGTAAAAAATTGATGGCTTTTGCCAATGGAAACACGAATAAAGCAGAGAACCAGCTTTCATTAGCCCATATTTCTGCCAGTGTCGTGGTTGAGGAAATAATCTTGTCCGGCAGTACATTGCCATTCTTATCAAGGACGCTGGTACATCCGCTTAAGAACAACAGCAGTGCCCCTCCTCCAATAAGTGTTTTGCGTTTTTTAAATACGTTCATCTTTAATCTCCTTCATAGATTGTGCGTCATAGTATATTTTAATCTTTTTTAACAATGTTTCCAACTCTTTTTTGTT